>NZ_JBHVVJ010000015.1:0-143758 GCF_042883665.1 Arthrobacter sp. NPDC058192
GCGCCCTACCATGTGTGGGCGGGGCCCCCCCCCCCCCCGGCCCGGGGGGGGGGCCCCGGCCCCCGGGGGGGGGGGCCCCCCGGGGGGGGGCCCCCCCCGCCGCTAACCGCCCGCCAAAGAGCGCTGGACGATTCGATTGCTGCCCTAGGCGAGGACGCGCAGCTTCGAGCCGCTGCGGCCGAAGAGGGCCTTGTCCACGGAGAGGGTGCCCGCGCCGACAAGCGCCACAGCCAGCGCCGCGGCCGCCAGGATCAGGACGAGCTCATAGCCGCCGGTTGCCACAAAAACGCCGGCGGAGGCATGCACCAGAAACAGGGCGCCGAGCATGTCCAGCGCCAGGAGGGCAGCGAACACGCGGGTAAGCACGCCCAGGATCAACGCGACGCCGCCGACGAGTTCGAGAGTGGCGACGATCGGGGCCACTGCCTGGGCCGCGGGGACGCCCATCTGCGTGAAGGCCGCCTGGGTTCCGGCAATGGTGAATTCGCTGAACTTCTGCCAGCCGTGGGCAGCGAACAGGAAGCCTACAATGACGCGCAGGATGGTCCGGGCGGAGGTGGTCAGTGTCGGCTGGTTCATGGGTTGCCCTTTCGGGGTAGGGGCGCTTGGCGGTGCCGCCGAAGCGTTGGAAAGTTGTACCTTCAACTTCTACAGTGACGCCTTTTGGTTGAAATGTCAACCAATGGCAGGCGGTGACGTGGGGGCGCCCGCTAGGGTTAAGTCGTGCCTGCCTCCCCTCCGATCCCCAAGACCCTGCCGCCGTCCGCAGGGCACCGGCGGGAAATCCTCCGCCTCGCCGTTCCTGCTTTCGGCGCCCTGATCGCCGAGCCGCTGTTCCTGCTTGCCGATTCCGCAATCGTTGGCCACCTCGGAGTGGCGGAGCTGGCCGGCGTCGGTCTGGCCTCGGCGGTGCTCCACACGGCGGTGGGTCTCATGGTGTTCCTCGCATATTCCACGACGCCGGCTGTGGCGCGGGCCATCGGCAACGGCCAACTCGCCAAGGCCCTCGCCGCCGGGCGTGACGGCATCTGGCTGGCGCTCCTGCTGGGGATCCTCCTGGCGGTCGTCGGATTCCTGGCGGCCGGGCCGCTTTTGGACCTGATGGGCGCCCGCGGTGAGGTGCACGGATTTGCCGTCGACTACCTGCAGTGGTCCATGCCCGGCCTCGTGGCCATGCTGCTCATCTTTGCCGGCACCGGAGTACTCCGGGGGCTGCAGGACACCCGCACGCCCCTGGCCGTGGCGGCGGCGGGCTTCACGCTTAATATCGTGCTGAACCTGGTCCTCGTCTACGGTCTGGGCTGGTCGGTGACCGGCTCGGCCGCGGGCACGAGCATTGCGCAGTGGGCAATGGCCGCCGTCTACGTGCTGATCGTCCGGCGCAACGCCCGCCGCCAGGGCGTGTCCCTGCTGCCGGACTGGCGCGGCATCCGGGCCCTGACCCGGGTGGGGTCCTGGCTGATGCTGCGCACGCTGAGCCTGCGCATTGCGATTCTTGCCACGGTAGTCGCGGCCACGGCCCAAGGTCCGGTCAATCTTGCCGCGCACCAGCTGGCCATGACCATCTTCACGTTCTTCGCCTTCGCCCTGGACGCCCTCGCCATCGCGGCGCAGGCCCTGATTGGCAAGGAACTCGGGGCGGGCCGGCCGGAGGCGGCACGGGCGCTGACGGGCACCATGACCCGGTGGGGACTGGGCTTTGGCGTTTTGACTGGGGCGCTGCTCGCCGCGGCGGCGCCGTGGGCGGGCGCCCTCTTCACCCCCGACGCCCACGTCCGGGCGGCGCTCACGCTCGCGCTGTGGGTGCTCGCCGCCGGGCAGCCGATCGCCGGCTACGTCTTCGTCCTCGACGGCGTCCTCATCGGCGCGGGGGACGCCCGCTATCTGGCGATCGCCGGCGTCGTCAATCTTGCCGCCTACCTGCCGCTGCTGCTGGCTGTGTCCTGGTCCGGGGTTGGGGGCGGCGAAGGACTGCTCTGGCTCTGGGCCGCCTTCTCGCTGGGCTACATGGCTGCCCGGGCGCTGACGCTGGGCCTCAGGGCACGGACAGGCCGGTGGATGGTCCTCGGCGCGCGCTGAGCTGACCGTTGCCGGCGCACGTCCCGGGCGGGCACGCGCGGTGGCGGCTTCGCACTAAACTGGTCGGGTGACTCTTCCCGCAGCGCCTGACTCGACCCCTGCCCTCCGCGCCGCCACCGATCTGTGGAAGCCCGTGCTGGTCAGGGCCGCTGTCGCGCTCGTTTTCGGTGCGGTGACAGTGTTCTGGGCCTCGCCGTCCGTGGCTGGCATGGGCTGGGCCGGGGGGCTCTACCTCTTGGCCACCGGGGTGGTGCTGATTAGGACCGTGACGAAGTCCGGATACGGGCCGCAGGAGCGGGCCGGCAGGATCCTCTCCGCTGGCGCAGCCGCCCTTGTCGGAGCCGGCGCCGCCGTTGCCCTGATCCCCAGCTCCCCCGTCTTTGGCACGATCGCGGCCGTGGGCCTGGGCGCCGCCGGTGCCGGGGAGCTGCTCGCGGGCATCCTTGGCCGCGGCCGCTCCGTCCTTGCCCGGGACTGGATCGCCTCCGGCGTGATCGGGCTGGGCACTGCGATTGCGCTTCCGTTCTTCATCGGCCTTGGCCCGCACGCACTCCTCGGCGTTGCCGGCGGCGGCGCCATCATCAGCGGTGTCCTGTGGACGCTGTCCGGGCTGACCCTGCGGCATGATGCTCGAGGCGATTCCGCGGAGGCCGTAAACTAGTACCGACAGGTTCTACCCGGCGTAGAACAATTGCGGTAAAGAGACAGCCACGCATCCGCGCGCAGGCTGCAGGAGGAATACACCTTGGCACAGCAGAAACCCGGAGCGCCCCGCAGCTTGCGGACGTCGGTCAAGGGGCCGCTCATGTTCTCCGCGTTCTGGGCCGTGGTGGTTTTCGTCGGCGTCCTGATCTTCGCCTCGGGCGGCAGCGCCCGCTCGCCCCGCTTCGACCTGGCCCTCACCGGCGCCGGGATCGCCTTCATCGTGATCCTCGTGGTGGCGGCAATGCTCTCGATGAGCTACAAGGAGAACGCGGAGCACTTGGGGAAGGGCTCCGGTGTCAACCTCAGTTCCAAACGGAGCCCCGGCCATGGTGGCCCCTCCGCCCAGAACGGCCACGACGCCGCCGGACCCGCCGAGTCCGGCGGCAACGGGCCGACGGGCTAGTCCGAAGCCCCAAGCCTAGAATGAAGCCCCAAGCCTAGAATGTAGAACCTACGGCCCGGCGGCGGCCGGTCCCCGGCGTCAGGACGCGGCCTTCCGGGCCCGGTAGGCGGCCACATGGGCGCGGTTGGCGCAGTTTCCCGTGTCGCAATAGCGCTTCGAACGGTTGCGACTCAGATCCAGCACGACGGCGTCGCAGTCTTCCGCGGCACACACCAGCAGCCGGTCCATTTCTTTGCTCCGGATCACATCAACGATTGCCATGGCCGCCTCCGTGCTCATCCGGTCGGCCAGCGGAGCCTCCGGCGTGGTCGCGTGCAGATGCCAGTCCCACGGATCGTGCTTGACCAGCTGGGGGAGTGCCCGTGCTTCGCGGAGCAGCCGGTTCACGGTTTCGGCGGCTGAGGCCTCCTCCCCCAGCCAGAGACCGGCGAGCTCGCTGCGCAGCCGCCGCACGCTTGCCAGTTCGGCCTCCTCCCGGGTCCGGAAGCCGGTGAATCCCTCGGCCGCCAGGAAGTCGTCCAGGTCCTTCGCGGTGGCCAGGTGCTCTTCGCCGTTGGCTGCGGTGTTGATCAGGTTGACCACGGAGCGCAGGGCAGCTTCCGTGTCAGGGGCAAAGACCATCTTGACTCCTTACCTAGCCGGGCGTAATGTCATGACCATAACCCTACTTTACTCCTGACAGGAGAATGCCCGTGTCTGCCCGCCGCCCCGTCGCCGCCCCCGTTCGAGACCCCGCCGCCCGGCGTCCCGCCTCGAAACCGGGCGGGGCCACGCCGGACACTCGGCACACCGTGCCGGCCGCAGCCGTGTCCGGTTTCATGGCCTCGGGCCTGGGCGTCGCCCTGTTCTCCTCGGCGGTCTTTGGCCTCTCGGGCTCCTTCGCCAAGGCGCTGCTGGAAAGTGGCTGGACACCGGGTGCCGCCGTCACGGCCCGCCTCACCGGGGCCGCGCTGGTTCTGGCGGTCCCCGCCATCGCTGCGTTGCGCGGACGCTGGCACCAGCTCAGGGACAACTGGCTGACGGTCCTGCTCTTCGGAATTATTGGGGTGGCTGCCTGCCAGCTGTTCTACTTCAACGCCGTGTCCCGGCTGTCCGTCGGCGTCGCCCTCCTGCTGGAGTACCTCGCGCCCGTGATCATTGTGCTTTGGCTGTGGGCCGCGAGCCGGAAGCGCCCCCGCCCGCTGACCGTCGGCGGCACGCTGCTGTCGCTGGGCGGGCTCGTCCTGGTCCTGGACCTCACCGGTGCCGTGAAGATCGATCTCATCGGTGTGCTGTGGGGGGTTGCGGCGGCCGTTTGCCTTGCGATCTATTTCTTCATCACGGCCAAGGAAAATGACACCCTTCCGCCGATTGTCCTGGCCTCCGGCGGCCTGATGGTCGGTGCCGCGGTGATGTGGCTCGCCGCCGCCACCGGGCTGGTGCCGATGGCCTTCAGCGCGGCGGACACCCGGCTGGGGCCCTGGATCACCCCGTGGTGGGTCTGCCTGGGCGGCCTGGTGGTCCTGGCCACCGTCGTGGCGTATGTGTCCGGCATCGTCGCCGCGCGGGCACTTGGATCCAAGGTGGCGTCCTTCGTCTCGCTGACCGAAGTGCTCTTCGCCGTCCTTTGGGCGTGGCTGCTGCTCGGCGAGCTGCCCGGGACCATCCAGCTGCTGGGCGGCCTCCTGATCGTCGGAGGCGTCGTTTTGGTCCGCGTGGACGAACTCCGGGCGGACGGGATGCCGGCCGATGGGCTCCGCGCCGCCCCACTCCCGGCACCCCTGCAGGTTCCGCTGCAGCCGCTCGAGCACGCGAACGACGTCGAACGCGTCCCCTAGGAGCCAGCCCGGCCGGCGTTCCGGCGTCGCGGCCGCGGGCCTTCATCCACAGCGGCGAAAAGCCTACAGTGGAGCTATGTGCCGCAACATCCGGACCCTGCATAATTTCGAACCGCACGCCACGTCGGCGGAGGTGGAGGCCGCAGCGCTGCAGTACGTGCGCAAGATCAGCGGCTCCACCAAGCCATCCAAGGCGAACGAGGAAGCCTTCAACCGGGCCGTGCACGAGATTGCGCACGTAACCGAGCACCTGCTCGATTCCCTGGTGACGCATGCCCCGGCCAAGGATCGGGCGGAGGAAGCTGCCAAGGCGCGTGCCAGGGCGGCCGTCCGGTATGGCACCGCCTAGCTGGCAATGCTGGACCGGGCAACCCTGACCGGTAGGCGGGTTGGCGGGCCCTATTTGCCGAAGCTGCGCAGGCGCAGCGAGTTGGCCACCACCAACACGGAGCTGGCCGCCATCGCGGCCCCGGCGATCATCGGGTTCAGCAGGCCCAGGGCCGCCACGGGGATGCCCACGGCATTGTAGAAGAAGGCCCAGAAGAGGTTGGTCTTGATGGTGGCCAGGGTCCGCCGGGAGAGCTCAATTGCCAGTGCCACCTGCCCCAGATCGTTGCCCATGACCGTCAGGTCGGCGGCTTCGATGGCGACGTCGGTCCCGGACCCCATGGCCACGCCAAGGTCCGCTTGGGCAAGGGCCGCGGCGTCGTTGACGCCGTCCCCGGCCATCGCCACGGTGGCGCCGGCCGCCTGCAGGGAACGCACAGCCTGAACCTTGCCCTCCGGCAGCACGCCGGCGAAGACGTCCTCGGGGCGGATCCCGACGGCGGCAGCCACCTGCGCGGCCACCGGGGCGTTGTCCCCGGTCAGGAGCATGGGCCGTAGCCCGAGCCGGCGGAGCCGGTGCACGGCGGCCTTGGAGCCGGGCTTGAGGGAATCGCGCAGGCAGATGATCCCGGCGGGTTCGCCGTCCACGGCAACCCAGATCACGGTGGCGCCGGTCTCCTCGGCGGCGGCCAGCGCCTCCCGCTGCGCGGGGGTCGGGGTGATTCCGTTCTCGTGCAGCCAGCCGGTGCGCCCGGCGGCCACCACCCGGCCGTCGACGGTGCCCAGCACTCCGCCGCCGGGTGCGGAACGGAAGCCGGTGACGGCGTCGATGCCCGCGCTGGTGTTCCCCTGCCCTCCGCCCCTATGCCCTGCGCCCACCACTGCCGTCTCGGCTGCCGCCGCGGCGATCGCGCGGGCGATCGGGTGCTCGGAGGCGTTTTCCACGGCCCCGGCGAGGCGCAGAATGTCAGCCTCGCTGTATGTTCCGAAGCCCTGGATGCGGTCCACGGCAAGCCTGCCTGTGGTGACTGTGCCGGTCTTGTCCAGCAGGATCGTGTCCACGGTCCGGGTGTCTTCGAGGATCTGCGGTCCCTTGATGAGGATGCCGAGCTGGGCGCCGCGGCCGGTTCCCGTCAGCAGCCCTACCGGCGTGGCCAGGCCCAGGGCGCAGGGGCACGCAATGACCAACACGGCGACGGAGGCGGTGAATGCCGCCCGGAGCCCGTCGGGCCCGGGGGCAGGGCCGACGGCCAGCAGCCAGGCCCCGAAGGTGAGGGCCGCGACCGCCAGGACCACCGGGACGAAGACGGCGCTAATTCGGTCCGCGAGCCGGGCAATGGGGGCTTTCCCGGTCTGCGCCGCGGCGACGAGCCGGCCCATCTGGGCCAGGGTCGTTTCCGAACCCACGCGCGTGGCCCGGACCAGGAGCCGGCCCGAGGTGTTGATGGTGGCACCCGTGACCGGGCTGCCCGGACCAACCTCCACCGGCACGGATTCTCCGGTAACGAGCGAGGCGTCCACGGCCGAGGAGCCGTCCAGGACCACGCCGTCCGCGCCGATCTTTTCGCCGGGCCGAACGACGATCTCGTCCCCGATGACCAGCTGCCCGGCGGGGATCTGCTGCTCCCGGCCGTTGCGCACCACGGTGGCGTCCTTGGCGCCAAGGCTGAGCAGGGCCGTGAGGGCATCGCCAGCCTTGCGCTTGGCACTGGCCTCCAGATAGCGGCCCAGCAGCAGGAAAGTGGTGACTACGGACGCAACCTCGAAGTAGAGGCTGCTGGACCTCATGCCCTCCATGGCCGGGGACGCCGTCAGGCCCGGGTCCGCCAGGAGCTGCCCGCTGGAGTACGCATAGGCCGCGATTACGCCTAGGGAAACCAACGTGTCCATGGTTGAGGCCCCATGCCGCGCGTTGATGGCGGCGGCCCGGTGGAACGGCCAGGCCGCCCAGCCGACCACCGGCAGGGCGAGAATGGCCGCCACCCAGCCCCAGTGGGCGAACTGGAAGGCCGGGAACATGGAGATCGCCACTACCGGAACGGTGAGGGTGGCGGCCACGATGAGCCGCGGCCGGAGGGTGCCCTCTGCGGCAACACTCGGGGACATGCCACGGATCATGGCCGTGTAGCCTGCCGCCGCGACGGTGGCGGTGATTTGTTCGTCGCTGATGTTCGCCGGGACGGTGACTCGTGCGGACTCAAGAGGCAGGTTGACGCTGGCGTCGACGCCGTCGAGCTTCCGGAGTTTGCGTTCGATCCGGTTGACGCAGGAGGCGCAGGTCATGCCCTCGATATCGAGGTCGAGGACGCGGCTTCCGGCCTGGCCCAGCGATTGCTCGTTACTCACGGTTCCTTCCTGCCTCACAACGCCTTCCCGTCCCGGCTCTTCTTCGCTGCGCGCCGTCCGCTCGGTGGGGTGCTCAGGCTTCGGTGGCGACCACGAGGTAGCCGGCCTCGGCGACTGCCTCGCCGATCTCGGAGGATGACAGTGCTTCGCTGGACGTGATCGTGACGGTGGAGATGCCGCCGGCGTTGAGGTCCACGTCGACCGTTTCGACACCGGAGAGCGCCTCAAGTTCTTCGCTGACGGAGGACACGCAGTGGCCGCAGGTCATGCCGGATACGTTGACGGTGGTGGAAACGGTGTTCATGGCGTGCTCCTTGTCGGTGGGCGCTGGGTGGTTCCCGGCCCGGGGTGTGGGGGAGGTGCAGGTCCTAGCGCAGGAGACGGCCGATGGCTTCGGTGGCCTCTTTGACTTTGAAATCGATGGCGTCGGCCCGTAATCCGGGATCCGGCTCCGCGGCGGCGCCGACCACGCAGTGGCCGATATGCTCCTCCACAAGTCCCAGGCTTACGGCGTGCAGGGCCTTGGTGACCGCCGCGACCTGGGTGAGGATGTCGATGCAGTATTTGTCCTCGTCGACCATCCTGGCAATGCCGCGCACCTGGCCTTCAATCCGCTTGAGCCGGCGCAGATACGCCTCTTTGTTGGCTGCGTAGCCGTGCTGCTCGTGGGGCGCCAGACCGGCCGCGCGGGGAAGTTCGGACTCGCTCATGCCCCTAACTTATACCCCCTAGGGGTATGGCGCAACCGGCGGAAAATAAAACAGCTCCGGAGTGCGTTATTGGGGGATACGCACTCCGGAGCAGCTAAGGGGTAGGCGGTTCATCCGGCCTACACATTGAGCTTAGTCGGCGGTGGAGGGATAACGCCAGCACCCCGAATAACTACTTTCGCTTTACTTTTCCGCCACCGGCACGATCAGGACCGGGAGCTCCTGGTGGTGGCTCAGCCATGCCGCGACTGAGCCGTTGAGCGCCGCGGAGATGCGGTGGCCGACGCCGCGCTCGGGGGTCCCCACCACGATCATGAGCGCGCCGGCCTCGGCGGCCAGCCTGCCGATCGCCCGGGCCGGGTCGCCCGGCAGGGTGCGCAGGGTCCATTCCACCCCCAGTTCCTCGACGCTGGCACCGATGCCTGATTTCAGCGCCTGGGTCGCCTCCCGGACCTCGGCGTCATCAGCATCCCGATGCAGGGACGAGCGGTGCGCGGTCCGTGCGGGGTCCCATTCCACGAGGTAGCTCGCCTCATCGACGTGCACGCAGATCATTGGCGCGGCGAGGCGCTTCGCAAGCGATGCCGCGGTCTGCAGCACTTCCGGGTGCTGACCGGGAAGCACCCCCACCACTAGGGGTCGCGGGCCGGTGGCGGACTCGGCAGCCATACTTCATTCTGGCGCCGGATTGCCGCCTTGAACAGGGCTTTCCTTTCCGCGGCGGGGGCTGCGGCGCGGCGCGCACGTTCGCCGGGGCATCCCTTGAACACCGCGGGGACAGGGGCCTACGGTGGAAGAACACAGGAGGAGGTGGCCGCCGTGGAGATCTACATGTGGTGGCTGGATCTGGATTTGGCGAGTAAAGAATGGCTTCGGGAAAACCTCCGGGCCGCCGAACTGCCCGAGGCCGTGCTTCGGGGTATCGCCGACGCTGGCGGCCCCGGTCCCGGGCGGGCGTCAGGCGGCGCCCCCGCCTTGACGGCCGCCGACTGGGACTTCATCGAGACGCAGTCGGAGTTCGTCGACTGACGCACCCGCCGGCTGTAGCCCAAGAAAACCATTGCGGCCTTCCGACGCGGGTGGTTGCATGGGGGTCATGGCTACTGCAGAGAGTTATGTGCTGGCGATCGGCACCAAGAAGGGCCTTTGGCTCGCGACCAGCCCGGACCGGAAGGAGTGGTCGCTGTCAGGGCCGCATTTTCTGATGAGCGAAGTGCCCAGCATCGGCATCGACACACGCGGGGGCCGGACCCGGATCATGGTGGGGGTACGCTCCGAGCATTGGGGCCCCACCGTTTTCCATTCCGATGACCTGGGCCGGACGTGGACCGAACCCGAAAACGGTGCCATCTCGTTCCCCGACGGCACCGACGCCGCCCTGGAACGGATCTGGCAGATTTACCCGGACGCCGAGTCCCGCCCGGGGGTCGTGTGGGCCGGCTGCGAGCCGATTTCAGTCTGGAAATCGACCGACGGCGGCGAGCACTTTGAGCTCAACCGCGGCCTCTGGGATCACCCACACCGCGGCGAATGGGGTGCCGGCTACGGCGGCGCCGCGGCCCACTCGATTCTGGTTGATCCGACCGGGGAAAAGGTGCACGTTGCCATGAGCACGGGAGGGGTTTACCGCTCGCTCGACGGCGGAGGCTCCTGGGAACCGCGCAACAGGGGGATCTCCGCCTACTTCATGCCCGATCCAAATCCGGAATTCGGCCAGTGCGTCCACAAGATCGCCGCCGACGCCGCCGTCGACGGCCGGCTGTACGCGCAGAACCACCACGGGGTATACCGCAGCGACGACGACGCCGAATCGTGGGAGTCGATCGCCGAAGGCCTGCCCGCGGACTTTGGCTTTGTGATGCTGACGCATCCGCGTCGGGCCGGAACGGCCTGGGTGATCCCTTTGAAGGCTGACGGCGAGCGTATTCCGCCGGACGGAAAGCTCGCGGTGCACCGGACCGGCGATGCCGGAGCGAGCTGGACGCGGCTCGACGCCGGGCTCCCGGAGGCGGAGTACAACGCCGTCCTGCGCGATGCCGCGTGGGTCGATGCCGCGGAACCGGCCGGCGTGTACTTCGGGACCCGGGGCGGCTGTGTCTACGCCAGCCCGGACGAGGGGGACCACTTCAGCGAGGTGGCCTCGCACCTGCCGGACGTGCTCTGCGTGCGGGCCGCCGCGGTTCCGTCTGCCCTGCTGCCGGACAGGCGATGACGTCAGCCATGCCCGTGCCGGTGGATGCGCCCATCACCGTCGTCCTGCCCAGCGTCCTCCAGCCGCTCGCCGGCGGGCAGTCCATCCTGACTGCGCCCGCCGAGAATGCGGTGACGGTGGAGTGGTTGCTGGATACGGTAACCGGGGACTATCCGGCGCTGTCGCGGCGGCTGCGGGATGAGACCGGAACAGTTCGCCGTCACGTGAATATATACGTCAACGGGAATGAGATCCGGCGGCTGCAGGGTTTGGTCACGACGGTGGCGCCGGGCCAGGAGGTCCTGATCATCCAGTCGGTGGCGGGCGGCTGACGCCTCAGGCGACGCGCCAGACGCTGCATTCGTCCGCGTTGATGGCCTTGCGCATGCCGCTGTGGCGGTCCATGATCCAAACGACGCCGATTCCGGGTGCGGTTTCCTGGACGCTGCCGCGGCGGATCACAACGTCGTCGTAATTCGGGCCCACCCGGAGGCGGGCCTCGATCTCGTCGCCGCGGCGCAGCTGGTCCAGGGCGCGGATGCGGGTCACATGGGCTTTGGCTTCCTTCAACATGGCGGGGGCCTCCCGAACTGGAGCTGGTGCCTGCTCTTGCCGGCCCTTCCAGTGTCCTGCGCCAATGTTGCCGCCGCGTTTCGGCGTGGTTAGGGACGGGTTAGTTCTCGGCGGCGCCGGAGTTTCCCGGTCTCGATCGCGGCTCAGGGAATACGGCGGTCCGCCGGGCGTTGGATCCGGAACCACCGGTAGCCGTAGCGATCCAGCGGGACTTCGAATCCGCCGTCGTCCGCGAGCGGGAGATCCTCGCCGCCGAGCAGATCCCGGAGCACGGCGTCTGCGAACGAGCTTTCCGGTTCGTCCGGCGATGCCGCGCTGGCCGTCACGGACGCCGGCTCGGCCCCGAAGTTGTGGGCCGCAATCACCACCGACCCGTCCCACGTACAACGGTGTAGCAGCACCTGTGCGGACGGCTGCTTGATGAGTTCAAACCGCCCCCAGCCGAGTTCGGGGCACTCCCGGTAGCGCTGGATGAGGGTGGCGACGAAGTTCCACAGCGAGTCCGGATCGCGCTTCGCGGCGGCGGCGTTGATGTTTTTCGGTCCGAAGTATCCCTCCACCGGCTGGGCCGTGAGGTCCTTGGGCGGGGCAGTCGAGAAACCGCCGTTCCCGGTGTCGTCCCACTGCATGGGGGAGCGGACCGCCGAACGGCCCTTCGCCCGGAGGTCTTCACCCATTCCGATCTCCTCCCCGTAGAAGAGCACCGGAGTGCCCGGCAGCGAGAACATCAGCGAATAGACCATCCGGATCCTCGCCGGATCGCCGCCGAGCATCGTCGGAAGCCGGCGGCGCAGCCCGCGGCCGTACATCTGCATGTCCGGGTCCGGACCGAATGCGGCAAAAACCTCAGCGCGCTCCGCATCGCTGAGCTTGTCGAGCGTGAGCTCGTCGTGGTTGCGGACGAACATGGCCCACTGGTTGTCGGGGTTGATTGCCGGGCGGCTGCTCAGCGTCTTCCCCAGCGGGCGGGCGTCCTGCCGCGCCAGGGAGAGGTACATGTTCTGCATCGAGAGGAAGTCGAACTGCATGTTCAACTCGTTGCCGGTCTGCCCGCCGAAGTACTTCAGCTGCTCCTTGTAGGGGAGGTTGACCTCCCCGAGGAGCACGGCGCTGCCATGGCGGCGGTTGAGGAAGCTGCGCAGGGCGCTGAGGTAGTCGTGTGGATTGATTTTCGCCGCTTCGTCCTTCGGTTCGCCGAGCAGCTCCAGGAAGAAGGGGACGGCGTCCAGCCGGAAGCCGTCCAGGCCCAGCTGCAGCCAGAAGCCCATGGACTTGGCGATCTCGTCCCGCACCTTTGGATTCATGACGTTCAGGTCCGGCTGGTGCTTGGAGAACATGTGCAGGAACCACTCGCCGGTTGCCTTGTCCTGCGTCCAGATCGACGTCTCCTCGCCGGGAAACACCACCTGGTCCGAAGTGTCCGGCGGCGTGTCCTTCCGCCAGACGTAGTAGTCGCGGTAAGGGTTGTCCATGGACTTCCGCGCCTGGACAAACCACGGGTGCCGGTCGGACGTGTGGTTGATGACGAAGTCCGCGATCACCCGGATGCCGCGGTCATTGGCCGTGCGGATGAATTCCACGAGGTCCCCGAGGCTGCCGAGCCGCGGATCCACACCGTACATGTCCGTGACGTCGTAGCCGTCGTCCCGGTCCGGGGAGGGATAGAAGGGCATGAGCCAGACGCACGTGACGCCGAGGGCCGCGAGGTAGTCCACGCGCTGGGTCAGGCCGCCGAAATCACCGGTGCCGTCGCCGTCACCGTCCAGAAAGGTTTCCGGGTCGAGGCAGTAGATCACCGCGTTTTTCCACCAGAGGTCGGAAGTCTCTGCAATCCTCACACCGCACCCACCTTTTCGGTCCCGGCCGGGGCGGCCGTCCGGAGCTCCGGGAGGACGTGCTCCGCGAACGCGCCGATGAACGGCTGCTGGTCCTGGCCGACGAAGTGCAGGTACAGCTCCTCGAACCCGAGCTCCAGGTAGCTTGCAAGCCATTCGGCATGCTCTTGCAGATGCGCCGAGACGTTGACGGCCGCCCGCACCTGGTCCTCCGTAACCCCGGCGCTCACCCCGTCGAAATGGGCGGCCGTCGGCAGATCCCACGGGATCGGCGGCGCAAAGACGTTGGTGCGCCATTGGTCCATGGCGATCGCGAGGGCGTCCTGCTCGGTGGGTGCCCAGGACAGGTGGACCTGGAGGACCGCCTTTCCGCGCCCGCCGGCGTCCCGGTAGGCCGCGAGCATCTCCTGCAGCTTTGCCCCGGGTTGGTTCACGGTGACCAGTCCGTCCGCCCACGCCGAGGCCCGGCGGGCTGTTTCGACGCTCACGGCCGGAGCTATCAGCGCCGGCCTGGTCGCCGGAACGTCCCAGAGCCTGACCCGCTCCGCCGTGACGAGCCCGTGGTGGGTCACTTCCTCGCCGGCGTGGAGTCGGCGGATAATGTCGACGCATTCCTCAAGCCGCCGCTGCCGCGTCTCCTTGGGCGGCCACGGCTCGCCGGTGACGTGCTCGTTCATGAATTCCCCGCTGCCCGGCGCCAGCCAAAAACGCCCGGGAAACATGTCCGCAAGGGTGGCCGAGGCGTGCGCGATGATGGCCGGGTGGTAGCGCTGTCCCGGTGCCGTCACCACGCCGAACCGGAGCCCGGTGGTTGCAAGTGCGGCGCCGAGCCAGGACCAGGCGAATCCGGAATGGCCCTGCCGGGCGGACCAGGGCTCGATGTGGTCCGAGCACATGGCGGCATCGAACCCGGCCTGCTCGGCCAGCTGCACATCCTTGAGGAGACGGCCGGGGCTGATCTGTTCGTGCGAAGCGTGGAACCCGATGGTAGCCATCGTTAATGTCTACCGTGGCGGGGCGGGTGTGTCGAGAAATCCGCCCCCGGGACTGGCGGTGCGCCGTCCGCGGCGTAAGAATGGGCGCTATGCGACTGCCGCTGATGCCTCCCATCCCGCCCATGCTGGCCAAGGCCCTCCCCGCACTGCCGGAGAATGACGGCGGGGCGGGGTGGCTCTTCGAGCCCAAATGGGATGGCTTCCGGTCCATCATCTTCCGAGACGGCGACGAAGTGGAGATCGGGAGCCGGAACGGCAAACCGATGACGAGGTATTTCCCCGAGCTCGTTGAGTCCCTCAAAGCGGAGCTGCCGGAGCGCTGTGTGGTGGACGGCGAGATCGTCCTGGTCGCAGCTTCCGGGGACCGACTCGACTTCGACGCGCTCCAGCAGCGGATCCATCCGGCAGCCAGCAGGGTACGGCTGCTGGCCGAGCAGACGCCGGCGCGCTTCGTCGCCTTCGACTTGCTGGCACTCGATGACGAGGATCTGACGGGGCAGCCCTTCGCCGTGCGCCGCCAGGCGCTGGAACGGGCTCTCGCCTCGGTCGCGGCCCCGATCCACCTGACGGCCGCGACGCCTGACCGGGAGACGGCACAGCGCTGGTTCCGGCAGTTCGAGGGCGCCGGACTCGACGGGATCGTGGCCAAGCCACTGGACAGCGCCTACCAGCCGGACAAACGTGCGATGGTCAAGGTCAAGCACGAGCGAACGGCCGACTGTGTACTGGCCGGTTACCGCGTGCACACCTCCGGCCCGGACCGCATCGGTTCGCTGTTGCTGGGGCTGTACGACGACACCGGGGTGCTGGCCAACGTCGGCGTCGTGGGCGCCTTCCCGATGGCCCGGCGCAAGGAGCTTTTCGAGGAACTCCAGGAACTGGTCACCGGCTTCGAACAGCACCCCTGGGCCTGGGCCCGGCAAGAAGCGGGTGCACGGACGCCGCGAAACGCCCAAGGCAGCCGCTGGAGCGGGGGCAAGGACCTGTCCTTCACCCCGCTGCGGCCCGAACGGGTGCTGGAGGTCAAGTACGACCACATGGAAGGCGAACGGTTCCGCCACACGACTCAGTTCGTGCGCTGGCGCCCGGACCGGGACCCGCGCTCCTGCACCTATGACCAGCTCGAGGAGCCGGTGAAGTTCGATCTCGCCGCGGTGCTGGGCGCCGGCAACAGCTAGCGGCGGCCGGTCTCCTCGGCGCTCCTTCCCGGTTGCTTTTCTGGCCGTGCCCCGACACACCGAAAAGCCCGGCGTGTCCTGTGGACACGCCGGGCAGTCGGATCGGCAAGTGGGCGGGAACGCCACGCCCGGCTTAGCGCACGCCGAGTTCCTTGGTGGGAACCTTGAAGGTTTCCTTGGCGGTCAGTGCGGCGACCGTTGCGATCACGCAGATGACGCCGGTGAAGATGGTGATCTGGACCCAGCCGCCGGGCTGGATGCCGCCCATGGCTGCCACGATCGCCGGGGCGAATCCGGCCATCAGGAAGCCGAGCTGGGTGCCGATCGCGAGGCCGGAGAAGCGGACGTTGGTGCTGAACATTTCGGCGTAGAACGAGGGCCAGACGGCGTTGGCCGCGGCGTAGCCGAAGGAGAAGAACGCGATGGCCGCCAGGAACATCAGCGGGACGCTGCCGGACTCGAGGCTGAGCAGGAAGACCGGGGTCAGGACCGCGCTGGACAGCGCTCCGTAGATGAACACCGGCTTGCGGCCGATCCTGTCCGCGAGCTTGCCGAACAGCGGCTGGGTGCCCAGGGCCAGGAAGTTGGCGCCGACGACGAGCCAGAGCGTGGTGGTGCCGTCCACGCCGGCGACGTTCTTGGCGTAGCTGATGGCCAAGGTGCCGAAAACGGTGGACACGGCGGCGATGAAGGCGCAGGCGATGACGCGCAGGACATCGCGCCAGTGGCCCTTGAGGAGGTCGGCAACCGGCAGCTTAGAGATCTGCGCGGTCTTCTTGGCTTCCTCGAAGGCCGGCGGCTCGTGCAGGGTACGGCGGATGAAGAACGCGATGAGCACTACGACGGCGCTGAGCCAGAACGGGATGCGCCAGCCGATGCCGTACTTAATCTCGTCAGGCAGCGCCAGGACCGGGATGAAGACGAGGGCGGCGAGGATCTGGCCGCCCTGGGTTCCGGTCAGGGTCCAGGAGGTGAAGAAGGAGCGGCGGTTGTCCGGGGCGTGCTCCAGCGTCATGGAAGAGGCGCCGGCCTGCTCGCCAGCCGCGGACAGGCCCTGGCAAAGCCGTGCCAGCACCAGCAGTGCCGGCGCCCACCAGCCCACGGTCTTGAAGTCCGGCAGGCAGCCGATGACAAATGTGGAGGCACCCATCAGCAGCAAAGTGAACATGAGGACCTTCCGGCGCCCCGCCCTGTCGCCGAAGTGGCCAAGGATGACCGCGCCCACCGGACGGGCCACGTAGGCGAACCCGAACGTGGCGAAGGACATGATCGCGGCGTTGGTGTCGGCGTCGGGGAAGAAGACGTGCGGGAAGATCAGCGCCGCTGCGGAACCGAAGATGAAGAAGTCGTAATACTCGACGGCGCTGCCGAGGAAGCTTGCAAGGGCCGCCTTCTTCGGCGTCCCGCCCGTGGCGGTGCCCGTCGTGGACGGGAGAGTCTGGCTCATGGTGTTCCTTTGGTGTGACGACGTTGTCGCTGATGGATCAGGAAGGTCTCGACTGCCGCTGGCTCAAGTGTGGTGCAGCCGGGGGGCCGTGGAAAGACCCGGACTTGTAGCCGCATGGTGGGAGCTACGTGTGCGATGTAGCAATCATGGCTGTGAGCGCAGTCACCTGTCAAGAAAAATAATCACCATCTAGAAATAGCTCTCACGATGTGGGAACATCGGGATATGAGTGTGAATCAAGCCACAGAAGAGTCACCCCCTTCCGGATACCGCGCTGAGCCCGCCGGCAAGGCTGCCAAGGCGGCCAGGGAGGAGTCGCGGACGGACATGGTGGGCAAGGCCTTGAGCCTCCTGGTCCTCCTGGGCGACGAGCCGCGGGGCGCCAGCGCCGCGGAAATCTCCCGCCGGGCCGAGCTGCCGTTCAGCACCACATACCGCCTGCTGGGCTCCCTGACCAGGGACGGCTTCGTCGACTATGAGCCGGACGGCCGGCGCTATCATCTGGGCCTGCGCGTCTTCCAGCTGGGCCAGCGCGTCTCCAACCATCACGGCTTCGCGGGCACGGCGTTGCCGATCCTGCGGCGCGTCACCGAGGAGACCGGCGAGGCCACCATTCTTTCCGTGCGTGACGGCAACCACCATCTGACGGTGAACAAGGTGGACGGCCCGCAGACCTTCCGGGTCACCAGCGACCCCGGCCACCTGGGCGCGCTGCACACCACATCGGTGGGCAAGGCGCTGGTGGCCTTCGCCGACGACGCGACCCGCGCGCAGCTGCTCGCTGATCTGCCCCTTGAGTCGCTGACGGAGCATTCCATCACCGACCGCGACGCGTTCCGGGCGGAAATCGAACTGGTCCGGCGCCGCGGTTACGCCACCATGGACGAAGAAAATGAGCTCGGCATGCGGGCTGTCGCCGTTCCGCTGTTCAACGCCCAGGGCCACGCCTTCGCCTCCCTCGCCACCGCCGTGCCGGTGTTCCGGCTGAGCATGGAGGCCCTCGTGGCCCACGTTCCGCTGTTGCAGGCGGCCGCCGCCGAGCTCTCCGCCCGGCTGCCCCAGCAGTGATACCCGCCTTCCGCCCCGGCACGGGCGTCGGCCCGCCCACAATGTTCGATACTCGAACAACCGTGCAATATGTGAACAAAATCTGTACTGTAATGCCTATCACCCGGCCCGCCGGCGGCGCTGCAAGCGTCTCCGCCCGCCGAGTGCCGTTGTCAAAGGAGCTAACCGGATGAGCAATCGAGCAGAGTCCTTCCTCGTGGGCCTGGTGGGAGACGGCGTCACGCCGTCCCTCACGCCCTATATGCATGAACGCGAAGGTGACGTGCAGGGCCTCCG
This sequence comes from Arthrobacter sp. NPDC058192, assembly GCF_042883665.1. Taxonomy (NCBI): domain Bacteria; kingdom Bacillati; phylum Actinomycetota; class Actinomycetes; order Micrococcales; family Micrococcaceae; genus Arthrobacter; species Arthrobacter sp. NPDC058192. The sequence continues at coordinate 17,951 of NZ_JBHVVJ010000015.1, forward strand.
GTATCTTTACCGCCCCATCGACCTCATCGAACTCGGCCTGCCGGGCCAGGCTGTCGGTGAGCTTCTCTCCGGCGCCCGGCGCCTGGGCTTCAACGGCCTGAACATCACCCACCCGTGCAAGCAGCTCGTGCTCGACTACCTTGACGAGGTCTCTGCGGACGCCCGGCGCCTCGGAGCCGTCAACACCGTGGTGATCCGTGACGGCCGCTTCATCGGCCACAACACCGACTTTTCCGGGTTCGCGGCGGCGCTGGCCTCCGGGCTTCCCGCCGCTACCCTGGACCGGGTGGTGCAGCTGGGGGCCGGCGGCGCCGGATCCGCTGTCGCCTATGCCCTTCTCACCGCGGGCGTCCGCGAGCTGGACCTCGTGGACATGGATGCGGCCCGCGGCGCGGCCCGTGCGGCAGAACTGGCCGGGTTCTTCCCAGACCGGACCGTCACCGCCCGGACGACGGCGGAGCTGCCGCGGCTCATGCCGCTGGCCGACGGCCTGGTGCACTGCACCCCCGTGGGCATGGCCGCCCATCCGGGCGTGCCGCTGGACATGTCCCTCGTCCAGTCCCGGCACTGGGTGGCCGACATCGTATACCGGCCGATCGAAACCGAACTGGTCCGCGCGGCCCGGGCCAAGGGCTGCGAGGTGCTCGACGGCGGCCGGATGGCCGTGGGTCAGGCCGCCGACGCCTTCCGGATCTTCACCGGGCGCGAGGCCGACGCCAGCCGGATGCGCTCCCACTTCCTGGAGCTCGTGGCGGCCGAAGAAGTGGCCGCCTGATGCGCACCGGAATCGCCACCGTCTGCCTCGCCGGGACGCTGCGGGAAAAAATGCAGGCCTGCGCCGTGGCCGGCTTCGACGGGATTGAAATCTTCGAACAGGACCTCGTCACATCCCCGCTCAGCCCGGAAGACGTCCGGAAACTGGCCGCCGACCTCGGACTCACCCTGGACCTCTACCAGCCGTTCCGCGACTTCGACAGCGTCGGGGAGGACGTGCTCGGCGCCAACCTGCGCCGGGCGGACGCCAAGTTCCGGCTCATGTCCCGGCTGGGCATGGACACCATGCTGCTCTGCTCCAACGTGGGCACCGCCACGATCGACGACGACGGGCTCCGGGTTGAACAGCTCGCCCGCCTCGCGGAGCTGGGGGGCGAGCACGGCATCAAGGTCGCCTACGAGGCCCTGGCCTGGGGCAAATACGTCAACGACTACGAACACGCCCACCGCTTGGTGGAGGCCGTGGACCACCCGAACCTGGGCACCTGCCTGGATTCCTTCCACATCCTTTCCCGCGACTGGGACACCGCACCGATCGAGGCCTTCAACCCGGACCGGATCTTCTTCGTCCAGGTGGCCGACGCGCCCAAGCTGTCGATGGACGTGCTGTCCTGGAGCCGGCACTACCGGGTGTTCCCGGGTGAGGGGCAGTTCGACCTGGCCAAGTTCATGGGCCATGTGGTCCGCGCCGGCTACAGCGGACCGGTGTCGCTGGAGGTGTTCAACGACGTCTTCCGCCAGTCCGACGTCGAACGCACGGCCGTCGATGCCATGCGGTCCCTGATCTGGCTCGAAGAGCAGAGCGCCAAATGGCTCCAGGCGAACCCGGCGTCCACAGACGGGACGACCGGCAGTGCCGCGGCCGCGCCGAGCCGTGCACTCCGGCGCCGCTACCCGATGGAGCTCGCCACGCTGCCCCGGGTGGCAGAGCCCGCCGGCTTCAACTTCGCCGAGGTCCGGGCCGCGGACACCGCCGGCCTGGAAACTCTCCTCGGCCAGCTGGGGTTCACGTTCAACGGACGCCACCGCACCAAAAACGTGCAGCTGTGGACCATGGGCCACGCCCGCGTCGTCATCAACGAAGAGCCCCTGTCCGTTGCTGCCGGCGCCGCTGCTGCGGGCACCGCCGCCCAGAGGCCACCCGCGGACGCCGCCATTTCGGCGCTGGGCTTCGACGTCGACTCTCCCGTCATCGCCGCCGCCCGCGCCCAGCAGCTCAAGGCCCCCGCGGTGCCGCGCAAGAGTCAGGCCAACGAGGAAGTCTTCCAGGGCTTCGCCGCCCCGGACTCCACCGAGATCTTCCTGTGCCAGGGCAGCCCGGACGGCACGGCGGCGTGGACACGTGAATTCGGCGAAAATCTTCAAGTGCCGGCAGCCGGTCCCGCAGCCGGTTCCGCCGTGATCGACCACGTCAACCTGGCCCAGCCGTGGCAGCACTTTGACGAGGCCGTGCTGTTCTACACGAGCGCCCTCGCGCTGGAACCGCAGCCGTATGCCGAGGTGGCCAGCCCCACCGGACTGGTCCGTTCCCAGGTGATGCTCACCGAGGACCGGGGCGTGCGCCTGGTGCTGAACCTGGCGCCGCTGCTGCAGCAGGAGGGGCCCGCCGCCGGCACCGGGCACCGCCGCACGTACCAGGAACACGTGGCCTTCGCCGTGGATGACCTCGTGGCCACGGCCCGGGCCGCACGGGACCGCGGCCTGGATTTCCTGCAGATCCCGGCGAACTACTACGAGGACCTCGATGCCCGGTTCGCGCTGGACCCGGACTTCCTGGCCACGCTCCGGGAGCTCAACCTGCTCTATGACCGTGACGCCGACGGCGAATTCCTGCATTTCTACACTGCCACGGTAGGCAGCGTGTTCTTCGAGATGGTGGAACGCCGCGGCGCCTACGACGGCTACGGCGCCCCGAACGCGCCCGTGCGGCACGCCGTCCAGTACGACCACGTGCACCAGCTGACCCGCAGTTCCTGAACCCCGCCCGAACAACAAACACACCACTGAAAGGAGGCTGCTGTGCCTGAAGAGCTCAACCTCGACATCTTCAATGCCGACCCGGTCACCGAGGACGTGTCCGACGACGCCACGGAGGCCGCCCCAAAGCACGCCGCTGCTGTCCCGCTCGACGCCGCCGCGGAGTCCCAGTCGGATCTCAGCGCCGAGATGAAGGCGATCGGCGAGGCCTACGCAAAGGCCCTCAAGGACGGCGCCCCGGCCGAGACCCAGCCCCGGCTCGACTACGCCCCGTACCGCAGCAGCGTCCTGCGCCACCCCACGAAGAGCCTGCACCACGCGGACCCGGAAACCATCGAACTGTTCTCGCCGGCGTTCGGGCACATGGACGTCCACGCGCTCGAATCGGACCTGACCATCCAGCACAACGGCGAACCGCTCGGCGAACGCATCGTGGTCTCCGGACGCGTGCTCGACGGTGACGGCCGCCCGGTCGCCAACCAGCTCGTCGAAATCTGGCAGGCCAACTCCGCGGGCCGCTACATCCACAAGCGCGACCAGCACCCGGCACCGATCGACCCCAACTTCACCGGCGTCGGCCGCTGCATCACCGGAGCTGACGGCTCCTACAGCTTCACCACCATCAAGCCCGGCGCCTACCCGTGGAAAAACCACCTCAACGCCTGGCGGCCGGCCCACATCCACTTCTCGCTGTTCGGCACGGAATTCACCCAGCGGATCATCACCCAGATGTACTTTCCGGGGGACCAGCTGTTCCCGCTGGACCCGATCTACCAGTCGATCGTCGACCAGGACGCCCGGGACCGGCTCGTGGCCACGTACAACCACGAAGACACCCAGCCTGAATGGGCCCTGGCGTACAACTGGGACATCGTCCTGACCGGGCCGAAGCGGACCTGGACCGAAAACGAGGCCCTGGGAGTCGAAGGAGATGACCATGAGTAAGCTCACCCCCACCCCCGGACAGACGGTCGGACCGTTCTACGGCTACGCCCTGCCCTACCCCAAGGACCGCGAGCTGCTGGCCCCCGGATCCCCGGGATCCATCCGCCTCCAGGGCACCGTGTACGACGGTGCCGGCCACCCGATCCCCGACGCAATCCTGGAAATCTGGCAGGCAGACGCCGACGGCAATGTCCCGCAGCGCACGGGATCCCTGGTCCGGGACGGCTACACCTTCACCGGTTTTGGCCGCAGCGCCGTCGGCAACACCGGCGCGTTCACCTTCACCACCGTGAACCCGGGACCCACCGAAGCCGGTGCCGCGCCCTTCATCGCGGTGGCCGTGTTCGCCCGCGGCCTGATGAACCGCCTCTTCACCCGGGTCTACCTGCCGGAGGATGAGGCGGCCCTGGCCAAGGACCCGCTGCTCAGCTCGCTGGAACCGGACCGCCGCCAAACCCTGATCGCACGCCGGGATCCCGACGGCGGGCTGACCTGGGACATCCGCCTCCAAGGCGACGGCGAGACAGTGTTCTTGGATTTCAGCGGCGCCGAGGGTGCCGAGAAGTGACTTCCTTCGAAACCGACGGCGACGCCGGCCTGCACGGGGACTTTGGTCTGCTCAGCCCCGTGTCGGCGTCGCCTCTGGTGGCAGCGCTGACGGGGGACCGGGCGGTGCTCGCAGCTCTCCTGAAGGTCGAGGCTGCCTGGGCCGCCGTCCTCGACGATGCGGGCCTCGCCCCCGCCGGCTCCGCCGCGTTGGTGGCAGCCGCCGCGGACGTGGAGCGGTACGACGCCGCGGGCATCGCCGTGCGCGCACAGGGCGGCGGGAACCCCGTCATCCCGCTGCTCGCCGACCTCCGTGAACAAGTCAGGGCGCTCGATACCGATCGTCTTGGCGCCGTGCAGGCCGTCCACACCTCGCTGACCAGCCAGGACGTCCTCGACTCCGCCCTGATGGTGTTGGCCGCCGGGGCGGTGCGCCAACTCGGCTCCCAGCTCACGGCTGCGACGTCCGCCCTCGCCGGCCTGGCCGAAGCCCATGCGCAGACCCTCTGCGTGGCCCGCAGCCTGACCCAGCACTCGCTGCCTTTCAGCTTCGGGTTGCGGGCCGCGCAGTGGTTCGCCGGGCTGGCCGCGGCCGCCCGCCGGCTCGAAGCCCTCGAGTTGCCGGTGCAGACCGGCGGCGCCGCCGGAACCCTCGCCGCCGGCACGCTGCTGACGGAAAAACTGGGGCCGACGGGAGGAACAGGGCTGACCCCGTTTGACCTCGCGGACCGGCTGGCCGCCCGCCTGGGCCTCGCCGCCGTTCCGGCCCCCTGGCACACCAACCGCCTTGCCGTGACCTCGCTCGGCGACGCACTGGCTGCCGTGACGGACGCGGCCGGAAAGATCGCCGCCGACGTCCTGTTCCTGAGCCGGCCGGAAGTGGCCGAACTCGCGGAACCGCGGGCCGCGGGCCGGGGCGTATCCTCGGCCATGCCGCAAAAACAGAACCCCGTGCTGTCCGTGCTGATCCGCAGCGCCGCCCTGCAGGCCCCGGCCCTGGCCGCGCAGTTGCACCTCGCGGCCGCCAATTTCAACGATGAACGCCCCGACGGCGCCTGGCACACGGAGTGGACGGCCCTGCGCCAGCTCCTGCGGCTGGCGCTCGGCGCGGCGGGACAGCTCCGCGAACTGGCCGAGGGCCTGCAGGTCTACCCCGCGGCCATGCGCCGCAATCTCGACCTCGCCGGCCCGCTGCTGCTCTCCGAAGCCGTCAACGCGACTGTTGCGCCGCTACTGGACTCCGCCCGCATCGCCGAGGGCGCCGATCCCGGTTCCGGCTCGAGCGGCAAACAACGCCTGCAGAACGTGGTGGACCGCACGCTTCGGGCACCGGCGGCGGACCAGGCGGCCACCTACCGGAAACTGCTCCGCGAGGCCGTCCCCGAAGAACTGCTGACCGACGCCGGGATTGAGGAGCTTCTGGACCCGGCGAACTACGTCGGCCAAGCAACAGCCATCACCCGGCGGATTCTCGCGGCCTACCCGGAATTCACCGCCCGCCAGGCCGCCGCCGCCCACCCACCCCGGAACGGAGCTTCCCATGGCTAGACCTACCGTCAAAGCAGTCCTGCTCTCACCCCAGCGCCCGCTCGGCGAGAAACCCCTCCTCGTCGTGGGGCCCTCGCTCGGGACGTCCTCCCTGCTCTGGAGCCAGGCCGGTGCCGTGCTGGGCAACGACTTCGACGTCGTCGCCTGGGACCTGCCCGGACACGGCGTCTCGCCCGCGGCGCAGGAAACCTTCACCGTCGCCGAACTCGCCGACGCCGTGATCGCCCTGGTCGATTCGATCGCCCCGGGGACGCGTTTCCACTATGCCGGGGTGTCCCTTGGCGGGGCCACCGGTCTGCAACTGGCCATCAAGCACGGCGACCGGCTCAAGAGCCTCTCCGTGCAGTGTTCCGGCGCGAAGATCGGCACTCCCGAAGGGTGGCTTGAGCGGGCCGAAACCGTGCGCACACAGGGAACCCCGGTGATGGTCCAGGGTTCCGCGGAGCGCTGGTTCGCGCCGGGGTTCATGGACCGCCAGCCGGAAGCCAGCAGCCGGCTCCTGCACACGCTCCGGGATGCGGACCGCTTCAGCTACGCCTTCTGCTGCGAGGCCCTGGCCGGCTTCGACGTGCGGGACCAGCTCGGCACCATCCGCGTCCCCACGCAGGTCATTGCCGGCGTCCTCGATTCCGTGGCCACGCCGACGATGGCCGAGGAAGTGGCCGCAGGCATCACCTCCGGCGGCGGCACCGCCACGGCACTCAGCCTGGAGGGCGTGGCACACCTGGCGCCCTTCGAGGCACCGGGCCACATCGCCGACCTCCTCAAGAGCCTCATCAGCTGGACCGAAACCCAGGGAGCGGACGCATGACCGGCTCCGAGCGCAGCGGATTCGAGCGGCACGGGGTAGTCCAGCCCGGCGCGACCAGCCAGGAAATTTACGACGGCGGCATGAAAGTGCGCCGCGAGGTCCTCGGTGCCGCGCACGTGGACCGCGCCAATGCCAACAAGGATTCCTTCACCGAGGACTTTCAGGACATGATTACCCGGATCGCCTGGGGCGGCATCTGGACCCGACCCGGGATCAGCCGACAGATGCGCTCGGCAGTCACCATCACCGCCATGGTGGCGCACGGGCACTGGGAAGAACTGGCCATGCACATCCGAGCCGCCGTCAGCAACGGCCTGAGCCGGGACGAGATCAAGGAAATCCTGCTCCAGACCGCCATCTACTGTGGGGTCCCCTCCGCCAACACCGCCTTTAAGACCGCCCAGCAGGTTTTCCGTTCCATGGACGAGACTGCCGGGGGCGATTCAGAAACGGACAAAAAATCATGAACCAGGCTTACATTTACGACGCCGTCCGGACGCCCTTCGGCAAGTTCGGCTCCGGCCTCGCCGCCGTCCGCCCGGACGACCTCGCCGCGCATGTCATCGGGGAGATCGTAAAGCGCGCCCCCCAGCTCGACGTCGAACGGATCGACGAGGTGGTGTTCGGCAACGCCAACGGCGCGGGCGAGGAAAACCGCAACATCGCCCGGATGGGCACCCTCCTGGCGGGGCTGCCGGTCTCCATCCCGGGAACCACGGTCAACCGGCTGTGCGGCTCGTCGCTGGACGCGGCGATCATCGCGTCCCGGCAGGTCAACACCGGCGACGCCGACCTCATGCTGGTCGGCGGGGCCGAATCCATGTCCCGCGCCCCCTGGGTGCTGCCCAAGACGGAGAAGCCCTACCCCGCCGGGGACCTGACCCTGGCCTCCACCACGCTGGGCTGGCGGCTGGTGAACCAGTCCATGCCCAAGGAGTGGACCATCTCCCTGGGAGAAGCCACAGAGCGGCTGCGCGAGAAGTACGGGGTGACCCGCGAGGCGCAGGACGAGTTCGCCGCTGCCTCCCACAACCTCTCCGCCGCGGCCTGGGACGAGGGCTTCTACGACAACCTCGTGGCACCGGTCCCGGGCACCGACCTGGTCCGCGACGAGGGAATCCGTGCCGGTTCCTCGGCCGAGAAACTCGCCGGTCTCAAGACCGTGTTCCGGGCCGAAAACGGCACCGTCACCGCCGGGAACGCGTCGCCGCTCTCCGACGGCGCCTCCGCGGCGTGGATCGGCTCCGAAAACGCCGCCGGGCTGCTCGGCCTGGAGCCGCTGGCCCGCGTCGCCGGCCGCGGCGCGCACGCCAACGACCCCCAGTACTTCGGCTACGCCCCCGTGGAGGCGGCGAACAAGGCCCTCGCGAAGGCCGGCATCGGCTGGGACCAGGTGGGCGCCGTCGAACTGAACGAGGCGTTCGCCGCCCAGTCCCTGGCCTGCATCAGCGCCTGGGGCATCGACCCGGGGATCGTGAACCGGCACGGCGGCGCGATCGCCATGGGCCACCCGCTGGGCGCCTCCGGCGCCCGGATCCTGGGCACCCTGGCCCGGTCCCTGCAGGCCTCCGGGCAGCGCTGGGGCGTCGCCGCGATCTGCATCGGCGTGGGCCAGGGCCTCGCCGTCGTCCTCGAAAACGTCACCACCGCCCGCGGGCATAACCCGTCGGCATAGGAAGGGCAGAGTCATGCTGAAGTTTATTGACACGGTCGGCGAGGCCGTGGCCGGGATCAAGGACGGTTCCACCGTGATGATCGGCGGGTTCGGCAACGCCGGGCAGCCGTTCGAACTGATCGACGCGCTGCTGGAGTGCGGCGCCACGAACCTGACCGTGGTGAACAACAATGCCGGCCAGGGTGACCAGGGCCTGGCCCTGCTGATCAAGGAGGGCCGGGTGCAGAAGATGATCTGCTCCTTCCCGCGGCAGTCCGACTCCTGGCACTTCGACGCCAAGTACCGCGCGGGCGAGATCGAGCTCGAACTCGTTCCGCAGGGCAACCTCGCCGAGCGGATCCGCGCCGCGGGAGCCGGGATCGGCGGCTTCTTCACGCCCACCGGGTACGGCACCATGCTGGCCGAGGGCAAGGAAACCCGGATCCTCGACGGCATCGGCCAGGTCTTCGAGACCCCCATCCACGCCGACGTCGCCCTGATCAAGGCGCTCACGGCCGACGGCGCCGGGAACCTCGTCTACCGCAAGACCGCCCGGAACTTCGGCCCCATCATGGCCGCCGCGGCCAGGCACACCATCGCCCAGGTCTCCGAAATCGTCCCCACCGGCGCCCTGGACCCGGAGACCATCGTCACCCCCGGCATCTACGTCAACAGCATCGTCCGCGTGGCCGCCGCCGCGGCCGCCGGCAAGACAGAAAGCGTGGCCTGAGATGAGCATCCCGACAAATGACCAGGCCGGCACCCGCGCCGGTATCCAGACGTCCGATGCGCCGCTGGGCCGGGACGACCTCGCCCGCCTCGTGGCCCGCGACATCGCCCCCGGCTCGTTCGTGAACCTCGGCATCGGCCAGCCCACCCTGGTCTCGAACTACCTCAAGCCGGAGCAGAACATCACGCTGCACACCGAGAACGGCATGCTCGGCATGGGACCCGTTGCCACCGGGGACCAGATCGACGGCGACCTCATCAACGCCGGCAAGATCCCGGTCACCGAGCTGCCCGGGGCGTCCTACTTCCACCACGCAGACTCGTTCGCGATCATGCGCGGCGGACATTTGGACATCTGCGTGCTCGGCGCCTTCCAGGTCTCCGCGACCGGGGACCTGGCCAACTGGCACACCGGGGCGCCCGACGCCATCCCCGCCGTCGGCGGTGCGATGGACCTCGCCACCGGCGCCAAGGACGTCTTCGTGATGATGACCCTGCTGACCCGCGACGGTGCGTCCAAGATCGTCGAGGCCTGCACCTACCCGCTCACCGGCATCGGCTGCGTCACCCGCGTCTACACCGACAAAGCCGTCTTCCTGACCGGCCCCGACGGCGTCCAGGTCCGCGAGACCTTCGGCTGCACGTTCGAGGAACTCCAGGACATGGTCCCCGTACCGCTGACGGCCGCGCCCGCGGACGGACGCTGACGGCCCCGCGCCCGGGGTGCCAGCGCGGAGTACTCGTGTACGGATAAAGTGATGCGGGACCGGGAGGCAAGTGATGATTGAGGCAGGCAGGAGTGGCGGCGCGCCCGCGGCCAGCGACCAGTATGTGCAGTCGCTGGCGCGCGGGCTCGCCGTGATCCGTGCCTTCGACACCGACCACCCCAAGATGACCCTGACCGAGGTCGCGGCCCGGACTGAACTGACCCGGGCCACGGCCCGGCGGTTCCTGCACACCCTCGTGGAGCTGGGCTACGTCCGGACCGACGGCAAGATCTTCGCCCTAACCGCCAAAGTACTGCAGCTCGGCTACGCCTACTTGTCCGGGCTGTCCCTGCCGCAGCTCGCCCAGCCCCACTTGGAGGAGCTCTCGCTCGAATTGGGGGAATCGACGTCGGCCGCGGTGCTCGAGGGCACCGACATTGCCTACGTCGCCCGGGTTTCCACCCGGCGGATCATGACGGTCGGGATCACGGTAGGCACCCGGTTCCCCGCCTACGCGACTTCGATGGGCCGGGTGCTCCTCGCGGCCCTGCCGCCGGCGAGGCTCAACGACTACCTCGCGGCCGCCCAGATCCGGCCGCTCACGCCCGGAGCCATCGGCACGCGGACGGCCCTCCTGGCCGAACTGGACAAGGTCAGTGGCCAAGGCTGGTGCCTGCTGGACCAGGAACTGGAGCTGGGACTGATGTCCGTCGCGGCGCCCGTCCGCGACGGGCCCAAGGTTGTTGCGGCGGTGAACGTCTCGCTGCAGGCCCAGACGGTGGCCGCACAACCCGACCCCCAGGGCTACCTCAAGATGGTCCGCGAGGCGACGCTGGCCACGGCGGAACTCATCTCCAAGGACCTGACCTCTGCCCGGTAGGGCCCGAGGCGCCCCTTCGGTCCGCGCCATCCTGCCGTTCTTCTGGTGCCAGTGCGGCTAGGATTTCACTGGCTAGGATGTCGCAGCCTGGCACGTTCCGCCCACCTGCCCTCAAAGGACGCCATGCCCGAGAACAACACCACACCTTCACGACGCGCCGCTGTGGTCATCAACCCCGCGAAGTCGGTGGGTGAAGCTCTGAAAGGCGCCATCTTCCGGCTGTGTGAAACCCAGGGGTGGGCGGAACCGCTCTGGCTCGAAACCACCGTGGAGGATCCGGGCGCCGGCCAGACGCGTGAAGCCCTCGAGGCCGGGGTTGACGTCGTCATCGCCGCCGGCGGCGACGGGACCGTCCGTTGCGTGGCGGAGGTGCTGGCCGGCACCGGAACACCGATCGGACTTGTGCCGCTGGGGACTGGCAACCTCCTGGCCCGCAACCTGGGCGTGGACATCGCCGACCCGGTTTCCGCCTGTTTTGACGTACTGAACGGCAGCGAACAGTCGGTGGACGTGGTCACGGCCCGGCTGGACGGCTCGCAGCAGGATCAGGTCTTCCTTGTGATGGCAGGGCTGGGATACGACGCCGCCATCATGGCGGACACCGTCGATGTCCTCAAAGACCGGATGGGCTGGCTCGCCTACGTGGAGGCCGGCATCCGGAAACTGCCCGGAAAGCCCGTCAAGGCGACGATCAGTGTCGACGGCGGCCGCCCCGTCCACCGCCGGGTCCGCAGCGTCATGATCGGCAACTGCGGCCGGCTCATGGGTGGCATCGAAATCTTCCCGGAAGCCAAATTCGACGACGGGATCCTCGACTTGCTGGTTCTGGCACCGCGCGGCAGGCTCGGCTGGCTGGGCGTCGTTGCGGGCATTTTCGGCAGCAACAAACGCGAGACCGAGTCCGTGGAGTATTTCAGGGGCTCCTCGGCGGAGATCCGCCTGGAAGTCGAACAGGAATTCCAGTTGGACGGCGACCACTTGGGCACCGGAAAGCGCCTGACCGTGCGCGCGGAGCCGGACGCCTTAAAGGTCCGGATGACCGCACCGAAGGCCTAGTGCACCGCCGTCCGGTGCGCCAGGATTTCGGCGAGTTCGGCCAGCCGGTGGGCGCGGGCGGACTCGGCCGGTGTGAACGGCTCGCCGGGCCGGTAAAACGTAATCGGCCCGTCCCACGCCGTCGGGATCTTCAGGACCATTCCGTCCCCCGCCGCGGCCGGCGCCTCGATGCCGCCAGCCGACGGTCCCGGAAGGATCCGGGCCCGCAGCAGTTCGGCGACGGCCATCGGCAGCTCATCCGGGCTGGCGGCGATCCGGGCAGCCAGGCTCAGGGCCCCGGTTTGCCCGTCGGCCATGGCCAGGGCCGTGGTTGGCCACACGTGCGGGTCTATCCCGCCGCCCCCGCGCAACGCGCGCAGCAGCTCGGCCTCACGAACTTCACCCGGCGCGGAGAGCACGAACTCGTCCAACACGCCGCCGGCCACGGGATGGACGTGGATGCTGAGGATGTTTGTGTCCAGCCCGGCCAGGGCCTGCGTGACCTTCTGCAGCGAGCCGGGCTTGTCCCGCAGCACTGTCCGCGCCCGCCAGAGGGCAGGCGCGGTAACGAGCCGCCTACGGTGCCGCAGGGCCGGTGCGTGCAGCCAGGCCCTGAGCATCCTGGCTGCCGACGGTTCGGCAACCCAGATCACGAGGATGGTCGCGGTCATGGTCAACACCAGGACCTTGGCGGCATAGGGCAGGTGCATGCCCACCACGGCGGCATGCACCAGCAACTCGATGGGCAGCATCACGGCGATGTTGGCCAGGGTCAGCCGCGCCTTGGTCGGTTCGGGCATCTGGCCGCAGACTTCACAGCTCAATTCGGAGGTACCCGGGGACGGGGCTTTGCGGTCGCTTTTGCTGGAGGCTGGGCGCGTCATGCTCCCATGATTCCCGCTGGCTGTTTCGGCGGGATTGCGGCCCTGTGACGGTTTGGGTCCGCCTGCGGGTAGCCCCTGGTGCGGCTAGCGGCTAGCGGCGTGCCGGGGGCTGTCCTCGTGGTCGTCCGTTTCCGCGTCCGCGCTCCCCGCCGCGGCTCCCACTGCGCCGGTGCGGCCGCCGTTGGGGTCCGGACCGGCGAGGCGCTCCAGCAGATCCCGGATCTCGGCCAGCAGGGCCGTGTCGGCCGGAATCGGTGCTTCCTCCGGCTGTTCGGTTGGGCTCAGCCTGCCTTTGACCATGCTGTTGATCTTGTTCATGGGGGCCACGAAGATGAAGTACACCACCGCGGCGGTAATCAGGAAGGTCAGGAAGGCGGTGACGACCGCGCCGATGTTGACGAAGGTTTTGTCATTGCCCGGCCAGATGTGGAAGCCCAGTCCGTCAGTCTCGACCCCGCCCACCGCGGCGATGACCGGGTTCACGACGTTGGATGTGAAGGCGGCAACCAAGGCAGTGAAGGCGGTACCGACGACGACGGCGATGGACAGTTCGATCACGTTGCCGCGCAGGATGAAATCCTTGAATCCTTTGAGCATGGAAACCTCCGGTGGGTGCTGTTGCTTCAACCGATAGACGCTATCAGCTTGCGGGTGCCGGGCAGATTCCGATGAACGGATTCCGGCTAAGTACGCCGCTCCAAACCGGCGTAGTGTCCACTGTGGATGCCAATGCCGCCGTCGTACCACGCAGACTGCAACGAAAGGCGCCCGGCGCATGACAACTACCCCGTGGGAATGGCAGTGAAGACTGGCACAGTGAAGCTGTTTGCCGACATGTTCACCATCGCGCCAGCCAACAAGGACCACCAGGTCGCCTTCCGCTGCGCCGTGGGCGTCTTTGTCCCGCTGATCACCCTGGTGCTGCTGGGCCGCCTGGACCTGGCCATCTTTGCCTCCTTTGGCGCCTTCGCCGGAATCTATGGCCGCAACGAGCCGCATGCCAGGCGGCTGCGGCTCCAGATGCGGGCCGGCGGGCTCATGCTTGTGGTGATTTTCCTCGCCGCCCTCACCGCGCGTGTGGACGCGCTGGTCGGGCTTTCGGCGGCCGGCACGACGTGGCTCCTGGTCGCGGCGACCACCGTGGTGGCGGGCGCCTGCTCCCTCGTGGTCGCTTGGTGGCGGCTGCGTCCTTCGGGTTCGCTGTTCCATATCTTCGCGTTTGCGGCGATCGCGTCAATTCCCAACCAGCCGCCGCTATGGGAATGCATGCTGGTGGCGGTGCTCACGGTGGCGTTCTGCCTGCTGGTCGGCCTGTCCTCACGCGTGGCCCGGAGCCGCCGGACCCCGTGGGTAAGCCCGAAACGCGTCAGCCTGACGCCCGCTGAAAAGCGCGCAGCGTGGCAGGAGAGCGGCGGCTACGTCGTGGCGGCCGGCCTGGCGGGAACGCTGGGGACCCTGGCCGGCCAGTGGATCGGGATTGGCCACAACTACTGGGCAATGGTGGCCGCCGTCGTTCCGCTCGTAGGGCACACCACCAGGCACCGGGTCAGCCGGGGCCTGCAACGAATTGCGGGCACCGCCCTCGGGCTGGTGCTGCTCGCCGGGATCCTGCTCCTGGAGCCGAACCCCTGGCAGACGGTGCTGGTGATTGCCGCCTGCCAGTTCGGCGCGGAGATGTTCATCGCGCGGCAGTACATGCTGGCGCAGGTCTTCGTCACCCCGCTGGCCCTGACCTCGACACTTCTCGTGGCACCGGTGCCGCCCGGCATCCTGCTCCGCGACAGAATCGTGGAGACCATCATCGGCGCGGCCGTCGGCATCGCCGTCGTGCTGGCGCCCGGCGCGTGGCGCCGCCTGAAGGGCCGCCGCGGCTAGGTTCCCCGGCGCGCCCCGCCTACGAGTGTCCGACGCCGGCGCCGGCACGGGTCGTTGCGGCGGTGGTCTGCGGGACGAAGGCGAGAGCGAGGACAGCGAGGACCGCGGCGGCGGCGAAGACGTAGAAGCCCCAAGGGTAGGCGATGCCGGCGGCGACCAGCGCGCCGGTGACGGCCGGGCCCAGGATCGCCCCCAGCCGGCCTACGCCCGCGGCGAAGCCCAGGGCGGTGCCGCGCAGGCGGACGGGGAAGAGCTGGCTGACCCAGGCGTAGACGAGGACCTGTGAGCTGAAGACGAACACGCCGGTGACAAAGACTGCCGCGTAGAGCACGATTTCGTTCTGGATCTGGATACTGAGCGCGGCGAGGAACACGGCGGAGAGGCCAAACCATAGCAGCACGATCTTCTTCGTGCCGTGCCGGTCCGCCAGGACGCCGGCAATCAGCAGGCCCACCACGGCGCCAACATTGAGCACCAGGAGCAGGGCGAGGCCTGCGTTCAAGCTGTAGCCGGCGGAGGCCATGAGCTGCGGCAGCCAGGTGTTCAGGCCGTACACGAGCAGCAGCCCCATGAAGGACGCGACGGCCACACCGGCCGCGATCAGTGGGTAGGGCTTGCGGCCCAGGTCGCGGAAGCTGGCACGCTCTTCCTCCGGGACGGCCGTCGAGGTGCCTGCTGTGGCCGCCGGGGGGACGTGGTGCACCGGCGGGAGGGTTTCCGGAAGCTTGAACCACAGGAAGGGGGCCAGGGCCAAGCCTGCGAGGCCACCTACCACGAACATGGTCCGCCAGCTCGGAATCACCATGAGGGCCAGGAACGCGGTGGCCACGGCGCCGACGTGGTAGCCGGTCATGGTCCGGGTGGTGGACTTCCCGGCCGTTCCGGCAGGTGCGTAGTCGTTCATATACGCCAGCGCGGCGGGCAGGCAGGCGCCCAGGCCGAGGCCGGCGAGCAGCCGGAACGTGCTGAACCATGCCACATCCGGGGCGAAGACGACGGCGATCGTAAAGACGGAGAACCATGTCACGCAGGCCACCAGCAGGTTTCGCCGGCCCCAGCGGTCCGACATCGGGGCGATGAACAGCGCGCCGAGCCCCACGCCCACCAGGGAGATGGTGGCCGCGAACGTCGCTCCGACTGCGTCGAAACCAAGTTCCCGCGACTTGATGAGGACGGGGATGACCGTGCCCAGCACCACCAGGTCAAAGCCGTCCAGCACCATGGCCAGCCAGCAGAGCCACACGGGCCACCGTGATTTGTTTTCCAACGACGTCGTTGACATTGCTACCTCGGGGCTGTTCTCTGCGTGGTTTCGACGCGGCAGGCGTCGGCCGAGCTTTTGCTGACGTGAGAGTTTTACCACTCGGGGGTGTTGCATGGAACACTTAAAACCATTCAACGGAAGGGAAATCGTGGCCAACTCGAACTCCGGCGACTCAGTGGTGGACCGGGTCCTGCGGCTCATTGCCGCCTTTCCGGAGGGAGTCACTGCCTTGCAGCTTTCGGAACTCGCTGCCCGGGCCGGACTGCCCCTGACCACGGCGCACCGGCTGGTCCGGCAGTTGGCCGGCCATGGAGTGTTCGAAGTGGGCCCCGGCGGCTCGATCAGCCTCGGCCTGCGGCTCTGGGAGCTCGCCAACCGCAGTTCGCCGACCCTGGAGCTCCGCGAGGCCGCCCTGCCCTTCATGGAGGACATCCAGCAGGTCCTAAACCAGAACGTGAACCTTGCCGTGCTGGACGGCCGGGAGGCGCTTTTTGTGGAGCGGCTGTCCCGCCGCGGCTCCGTCGCCAACCGGGCGCAGGTGGCCGGCCGGATGCCCGCGCATGTGTCCTCGGCCGGGCTGGTGCTCATGGCCCACCAGCCGGCCGCCGTTCAGGCCGAGTACGTCGAAAGCTTCAGCGACCCCACCGGAAGGCTGGCCGGGGAGGACCTTCGAGTCCTCCTCGGCGAAGCAGCCCGCGAGGGCTTTGCCCAGCTGGCAGGCGTCGTCGACCCGGACACGTGGGGGATCGCCGTCCCCGTGCTGGACCGCAGGAAGCGCGCTGTGGCGGCACTCGGCGTCGTGGTTCCCCTCCGCGAGATGCGCCTCCAGGCGCTCGTTCCCGTTCTCCAGACGGCAGCCCGGGGAATTGGGCGACGTCTCGGGGAGGCACGGGAGACCGCCGTGATCCATTCAACGGAAGGGCTGTAACGCATATCACGCCCCGGGGGGCACACTGTTAGCCAGACAAGCAAACCGGCCCCGGCTCCCGGCTGACTCCCGGGCAGGGGCCCCGCAATGAAGCGAGAAGCACATGGCACAGCGCAAAGTCCTCACCACGCAGGTCGCGATCATGGGTGCCGGCCCGGCCGGGCTCATGCTGTCCCACCTGCTGGCCAAGGCCGGGATTGAATCCACCGTCATCGAGATCCGCAGCCACCAGGAGATCTCCGAGACCGTGCGCGCCGGCATCCTGGAGCACGGCTCCGTCAAGATGCTCCTGGACAGCGGGGTCTCCGACCGGGTCCTGCGCGACGGCGACCGTCATGACGGCATCGAACTGCGCTTCAACGACGAAAGCCACCGGATCGACTTTCAGGACCTCGTCGGGGAGTCGGTCTGGCTCTACCCACAGACCGACGTGTTCCTGGATCTCTCCGGGCGCCGGAAGGCCGACGGCGGGGACGTCCGCTACAGCGTCACGGACACCTCCGTCCACGATATCGAAGCCAATCCCAAGGTCTGGTTCACGGACACGGACGGCGTCGAATACGAACTCCAGGCCGACTTCATCGTTGGGGCCGACGGCTCCCGCAGCCACTGCCGCTTCCAGGTCCCCGAGGCGCAGCGGAAGTGGTACTTCCACGAATACCCGTTCGCCTGGTTCGGCATCCTCGCCGAGGCACCCCGCAGCTCGGACGAACTGATCTACGCCAACTCCGCGAATGGCTTCGCCCTGATCAGCCAGCGGACCGAGACCGTCCAGCGCATGTACTTCCAGTGCGACCCCAACGAGGATGTCGCCAACTGGAGCGAGGACCGCATCTGGGACGCCTTCCGCAGCCGCGTCAACGGCAACGGCTTCGAGCTCAAGGAAGGTCCGGTCATCGACAAGATGGTCCTGAAGTTCCGCAGCTTTGTCCACGCCCCGATGCGGCACGGCAAGCTTTTCCTCGCCGGCGACGCCGCGCACACCGTCCCGCCCACCGGGGCCAAGGGCCTGAACCTGGCGCTGCACGATGTCAAGGTGCTCTTCGAAGGCCTGGACAGCTTCTACTCGACCGGCTCCACGGTGCTGATTGATGCCTACAGCGACCGGGCCCTGGACCGCGTCTGGAAGGCCCAGCAGTTCTCCTACTGGATGACGTCCATGCTGCACACCCCGGCCGACGCCGACGACTTCTCCCGGGCCCGCCAGCTCGGCGAACTGAACACTGTGGTGTCCTCCCGGCACGGCCGCGCCTACCTCGCGGAGGCGTACACCGGCTGGCCGGGCGCGCACTAACGGCACTCGAGCACGACGCCGTTGCGGACGCATCTCTCCGTCGACACGCACCGGGGCCAGGACTAGCCTTTAACCGTCCCAGCACAACCCGACAAGGATGACGGAGAGGTGTCCGACCATGGGAGCCGCAGAGAATGTTGAACTGGTCCGGCGAGGATACACGGCCTTCAACGCAGGGGATATGGCGAACCTCAGCAAGCTGTTCACCGAGGATGCAGTCTGGTACGTACCCGGAAGCGGCGCGCTGTCCGGAGTCAAACAGGGTCGCGACGAGATCCTGGCCTACTTCGGTGAACTGGCAGCGCGCACCCAAGGTTCCTTCCAAACCAAACTCGAGGACGTCGCCGGCGGGGAAAACTACACGGTAGCGATCCAGCAAAGCCACGGAAAAAACAACACCAAAACCCTGGATATGACCACGGTGATCACGTTCGTGGTCCGCGACGGAAAGGTCACCGAGGGACGGGAGTTCTTCGAGGATACGGCCAGGGCGGACGACTTCTGGACTTAGCTCTGGAGGCAGCAAAGGCATCACGCACCGGCCGCGGGGCGGGGACATGACCGCGGGGCCCCTGCCGGGCAGGACGGCCAGGACCCCGGTTTCCATCATCGGCGGCGGCATCGCCGGGCTCGCCCTCGCAGCGCGCCTGGATACCCGGCGCTTCGAGGTCACCGTCAGTGAACAGCGGGTGGGGCTTCCCGCCGTCGGGACGTCCCTGGCCATGTGGCCGGCGGCGCAGCGGGCCCTCGCCGCCGTGGGCATCCTCGACGCGGTCAGGACCGCCAGTCCCGCAGTCGGAGGCGTGGCCGTGCGGGACCCTGCCGGGAGGGTCCTGACCACGGCCCGGGCCACCGGGCTATTCGGGGTGTCCCGAATTGACCTTATCCGGGAGCTCGACGCCGCGGTTCCGGCCGGCGTCCACCGCGCAGCCGGCCACATCGACGGCGCGCAATGCAGTGAAGCAGGCTTGGTGATAGGGGCCGACGGCGTTCACAGCGTGGTTCGCCGCGACTGCTGGGTCGCGCGGTCGGCGGCACGGCTCACCCCGTACTTGGCGGTCCGCGGAGTGGTGCCCGTGCCGCTGTGGAGGGAACACTCAGGCGAGTACTGGGGCCGCGGGCACCTTTTCGGGATCGGGCCCGCGGCCGCCGGAACGAACTGGTACGCGGCGTTCCGCTCCGGACGGGAACCCGGCAGCTTCAGTGTCGCCGACGTCCTGGCCGAAACCAGAGAACGGTACGCCTGCTTTGCGCCGGCGGTCCGCGAGGTCCTGGCCGCCGCAGCGCCGGAGACGTCCCTGGCCCAGCGGGTCTGGATCACTCCGCCCCTCTGGCGCTACGTCCGCGGAAGGGTGGTGCTGGTGGGAGATGCCGCCCACGCCATGACACCGAATCTTGGCCGCGGCGCCTGCGAGGCCCTGGTGGACGCTGTGACTTTGGCGGAGCTGCTCAACCGCCGCCCCCTGGACGAGGCGCTGGCCGCGTATGACCGCTCGCGGCGCCTGCGCACGCAGGCCGTGCGGGCAGCGTCGTCGGCGGTGATGCGGCTAGCGCTGGCGGAGCGTGCGCAGCCGGTGCGGGACGCGCTGCTGGGCCTGGCCGGTCGGCAGCTGCCCGGATTCCGTTAGTCCTGATCCAGCTTGTCAGTCCTGGTCGAGGGTTTCGGTCAGGTGGTGCGTGGGAATCCGGTCCCGGTCATAGGTGATCTCGGTGTACCCGTGCGGTTCCGGTTTGCCGGACGGGCCCAGGTTCACGAAGACGATCTCTTCAATGGTCAGGATGCTGCGGCGCGTGATCATGTTCCGGACTTCGGCGCGCATGGTCAGCGATGTCCGGCCGAAACGAGTGGCGGTCAGACCCATTTCAATCAGATCGCCCTGCACGGCGGAGCTGACGAAGTTGATTTCAGAAATGTATTTGGTGACGGCCCGGCCGTTGCCCAGCTGCAGAATGGCGTAGATGGCCGCCTCCTCGTCGATCCACTTCAGCAGGCTTCCGCCGAACAGCGTGCCGTTCGCGTTGAGGTCCTCGGGCCGCACCCATTTGCGGGTGCGGAAAGTTATGTCGGCCGGTTCCATAGAGCGAGACTAGCCGACGCCGGAGCAGCGGTCCGAGTGTGACGGGCAGGGCAGGCGCCGTCCGGACGTCACCCGGCCGCTGCCCTGGCGTCAGGCCATGGCGGTGTGCGCCGCACTGTGCGAATCGATGGCCTTCGAGTAGCAGTACGAGTGCTCCACACCCACGTAGGGTCCGAAGTTCGGCACCGGCTCGAACCCGGCATTCTGGTAGAACTGCCGCCCGTCCGTCTGCACCGAACCCGCCTCGGCCGTCAGGGTGGTGATTCCCAGAGCATGCGCCTGCGCTTCCAAGGCGGCGAGGATGGAGCTGGCCACACCCGAGCCCCGGGTGTACGGGAGCACGTAGAGCCGCTTGATTTCGGCGGTGTGCTCGTCCAGCATCCGCAGGCCGCCGCAGCCCACCGGCTGGCCGGAGGCCTTGTCATACGCAACCAGAAACACCGCGGTGTCAGCTTCCGACGGCGGCGGCCCGGGTTCGTGGTCCCTGCGGCCGAAACGGGCGTCGAGTTCCGCCTGCTGCGCGGCGCGCAGGTCCGCGCCAACGGGGTTGGCCCATGTGACCTGGCGTATATTAAGCCGCGGATTTGTCTGCATCACTGCCTCGATTCGCCGAAGTGTTATGCAGTGTAAGGCTAGGCACCGGCGGTTTCAGCTGTGTTTCCCGCCGGTAAGCGTTGCGCTACAACGGCCGGCCGGTGGGATCCTCCGCCGTCGGATCCGCCAATGCCAGACCGCCTACAGGACTGTCATCCCAGTGGATAAGCTCCCAGCCATTGCCGGGATCGCCTTCCAGCGCCACGATGCCGGTATTGTCCAGAACGTGGCGGATGGCAAAGTCCGGTTCGATGTTGGCCGCCCGCAGGCCGGCCCACACTCGGATGGCCGCGCCGTGGCTGACCAGCGCTACGGCGCCCGCATCCGCCGCTCCGTTCGCCCGTGCCGCTACTTTGGCGATCGCAGCGTCATAGCGCTCGAAGAAGTCCCGGCCGCTGGGACCGGCAGGCATCCGGCGGCCCAGGTCGCCGTCCGCCCAGGAAAAAATAGTGCCCAGGTACCGTTTGTGCGATTCGTGGTCCGTCCGCTTCTCCAGCGCCCCGGCCTCGATCTCGTGAATGCCCTGAAGCACCTCGATTTCCAGCCCGTGCACCCGAGCGAGCGGCGCCGCCGTGATCTGCGTCCGGAGCAAAGTGGACGCGTAGATGGTGTGGATCGGCTCGTTGGCCAGCGACCGGGCCATCGCCTCGGCCTGCCGCTCGCCCAGTTCTGTCAGCCCGGGGCCGGGGTGGGCAGTGTCCAGTTGCCCTGCGACGTTCCCGGGCGTCTGGCCGTGGCGGATGAGCAGGAGCCTCATTTGAGGTGGTCCACCAGCTTGTCGGCGATGCCGGTGTAGCTGCCGGGGGTGAGGGCCAGCAGCCGTGCCTCCGCGTCCGCGGACAGGCCCAAGCCCTGGACGAACTCCTGCATCCGGGCGCCGTCCACGCGGTGCCCGCGGGTCAGGTCCTTGAGCCGCTCGTACGGGTTTTCCATGCCCTCGACGCCGGCGATGGCCTCCGCGCGCATGACCATCTGGATGGCCTCACCGAGGACCTCCCAGTTCGTGTCCAGATCGGCGGCCAGCACGTCGTCGGCGACCTTAAGCCGGTCCAGGCCCTTGGCGACGTTCGAGATGGCAAGCAGCGAATGGCCAAACGCCACGCCGATGTTGCGCTGCGAGGAGGAATCGGTCAGGTCGCGCTGCCAGCGGGACGTGACCAGCGTGGAACCCAGCACGTCCAGCAGGCCGGAGGAGATCTCGAGGTTGGCCTCGGCGTTTTCGAAACGGATCGGGTTCACCTTATGCGGCATGGTCGAGGAGCCGGTGGCGCCCGCCACCGGGATCTGCACGAAGTAACCGATCGAGATGTAGCTCCAGATGTCGGTGCAGACGTTGTGCAGAATGCGGTTGAAGCGTGCGACGTCGGCATAGAGTTCCGCCTGCCAGTCGTGGCTTTCGATCTGCGTGGTCAGCGGGTTCCACGTCAGGCCGAGGCCTTCGACGAAGCTCTTCGCGACGTGTTCCCAGTCGGCGCCGGGGACGGAGGCGACGTGGGCGGCGTAAGTGCCCGTGGCACCGTTGATCTTGCCGAGGTATTCGGTCCGGGCAATCCGGTCCAGCTGGCGGCCCAGGCGGTGCGCAATGACAGCCAGTTCCTTGCCCAGTGTGGTGGGCGTGGCAGGCTGGCCGTGTGTGCGGGAGAGCATCGGCACGGCGCGGTTGTCCTCCGCCATCTGGCTGATCTGCGCCACGAGGGCCCGGGCTGCCGGGAGCCAGACGTCTTCCACGGCACCCTTGACGCCGAGAGCGTAGGAGAGGTTGTTGATGTCCTCCGACGTGCAGCCGAAGTGGACCATGGCGGTCAGGTGGTCGATCCCGATGCCGGGCAGGCGACGGCCGATATAGTACTCGACGGCCTTGACGTCGTGGACCGTAACCGCCTCGATCTCGGCTAATTCAGCGACGGAGGCGGCGTCGAACTCGGTGACGATCGTGCGCAGCTGCTCCCGCTGTTCGGCCGTGAGCGGGCCGGCGCCGGGCAGGACGCTGTTGCCGGTCAGATGGATCAGCCACTCGACCTCCACAGCCACGCGGTCACGGTTCAGGGCCGCTTCGGAAAGGTAGTCCACCAGGGGCGCGACCGCGGACTGGTAGCGGCCGTCCAGCGGGCCGAGCGCGATCTGGTGGTCGGACGCGGCTAGAGCCAGGCGTCCGGACGGCGTGCGGGTATCAGCTGTGGCGGCAGTTTCAGGCATAGGCCGATTCTTTCACGAAGTGCGGCCGGGCCTTAAGTGTGCCGGCTCGTGTGACCTTGCCTGGCCGATTGCCCGGCGGCCATGGGTTGTTGTCCACATAGCCGGACGGCACTATTCAACAGGGGATGGCTGCCCATTAGCGTCGGCTACATGCCCAGCGAAATGCGACCCAGCGGAATGCAGACCAGCGGAATGCAGGCCAGCGGCATGCCCAGTGGAATGCGGCCCAGCGGCATGCCCAGTGGGATGCACCCCCGACCGTCCGGCAACGTGGCTGTCCTTGACGCAAGGGCGGCCGAGGCCGCCGATTCCCTCGCGTGCGCCTCACGCTGTTACGAGGTCCAGCAGCTCGCCGCCCGCGTTGCGCGGTGCGCCGACGAGGCGGACGCCGTGCTCGCCAGCCTGACCCGCCTTGAGCTGCAGACCTGGCAATCGCCAGCCGGGCGCGCCTACCGTCTGAGCATCGCCCTGCAGGCTGCGTCGCTGCGGCGCAGCCGCAGCGGGCTGCAGGAGGCTGCGGCTACGGTGCTCCGGCACGCCCAGAACGTGGCCCTGTCGGCGGGCCGCCTAGGCTCCTGATGGCCGACGCGACTCCGGCCGACTCCGGCGGCACACCCCGGGTCACGGCGCCACCGGATGACGGAAGCCTGCGGATTCGGGGTGGCATAGGAGGGATCAGCTTCCAGTTCGAGGAACTGCTGGCTGGCGCCGCGGCGCTGGAGGGGCTGGTCCGGCAGCTGCAGTCGGTCGAAGTGGAGGCTGACGCCGTCCGTCACGCACTTTTCCCGTATCAGTCCGACTCCTATGCCAGCGGCAGCAACGCCATCATTGCGGTGGGAGAGGCCGGGCGGGACGTTGGCCGTGTCCGGTCGCAGCTTCAGCGCATGGGCGACGACGTCCGGGCCAGCCATCGGGAGTACGAATACGCCGAGGCCCGCAATTCCCTGTTGCTGCGTTTGGGGCTCCACGGCCCCGTGTACGGCCAGGCCCCGGAGCCTTTCGCGCTCCCCGACGTGCGCGGCACCGTCGAGGGATGGGTAGCGATGATGCCCGGGAGTCTGGCAGCGCTGCTGGGGCTGCCCGCGCCCGTGGCGGCGGCGGTTGGAGCCCTGCAGGGGCCCACTGACGTCCGACGACTGGTCCGCGACGCCTCGGAGGCGCCTGGGCTCGGGTTTCTCAAGCCCCGGCCAGTCAGCATCGCGGGCCAGGACACGTTCACGGCCAATGTCGACCTCTCACCGGCCGGGCTGTTGCGGCGGGCCGGAGCGGTGGGGGAGCCGGGCGGCCGGATCGAGGTGATCGAAGTCGACGGGGCCGACCGGCGCTCGTGGGTGGTGATCATTCCCGGAACCCAGCTCGGCGGCGCGCCGGAAGGCACCAACCCCTTTGATCTCGCCGGAATCGCCGAGGCATTGGGCTATGACTCGGCGTGGACCGCTGCAGCGATCCGGGGTTCCCTGGAGCAGGCAGGTGCCCGGCCCGGTGATCAGCTCGTGGCCGTGGGCTACAGCCAGGGCGGGATCCACGCGATGAACCTCAGCAAGGACCCGGCCCTTCTGGCCGAATACGATCTCCGGTTCGTGCTGACGGCAGGGTCACCGGTGGGCGGCATCAGCCCGGGGCCGGGCGTGTCCAGCCTGCATCTGGAACATGAGCAGGACTGGGTGCCGGGGGCGGACGGAGTGGTCAATCCCGATACCAGGGGCCGGGTGACCGTGACGCTGACGAACCCGCTAACTGTGCCGCCGCCGAAGGAGTTCGGCCTGGGCCCGGGGCACCGCCTGGAAAATTACGCCGACGGCGCCGCGCTCGTCTCGGCGAGCCGGGACGCCACGCTCCGGGATTCGACGGCGACCCTGGCCGCCGTGGTGGGAACCGGCGGGGTTGCAACAGTGACCAGATTCTCGCTCCGGCGTGAGGCGGGGCCCTCGCCGCGGGGCGTGCCAGCGGTGCCGGGAGCCCGGCCCGGGCCGGGAGCTCCTAGCGGTCGAGTGCGGGAAGGAAGCTCGCCACGAGGGATACGAGGCTGATGATGATGGCGGCGAACACTGCAGTCCAAAAGAACGAGTCGATGGTGAAGTGCACCGTTGTGTAGCTGCTGAT
Source organism: Arthrobacter sp. NPDC058192 (assembly GCF_042883665.1). Lineage (NCBI taxonomy): Bacteria > Bacillati > Actinomycetota > Actinomycetes > Micrococcales > Micrococcaceae > Arthrobacter > Arthrobacter sp. NPDC058192. The sequence goes on from NZ_JBHVVJ010000015.1 coordinate 42,773, forward strand.
CCAAGAGGTCAGGTAGAGCATCGCGGCATTGATCACCACGGTGAAAAGGCCCAAGGTGAGGATGGTGATCGGCAACGACAAGATGCTGACGATTGGCTTGACGAAGGCGTTGACAAGGCCGAAGATCAAGCCGATGAACAAGTAGCCCAAGATGATGCTGAGGGTGCCGTCGCCGGAGGTTGAGATGTCCAGCCCCGTGAGAATCCAGCAGGCGATCGCCAGGGCCAGTCCGTTGATGATGACTCGCACGATAAATGAGCGCATGGCTTCATGCTGTCATACACCCCGCCGCGGCGGCAGGGACCATATCCCCCTCTGGCGGGCATCCTCTGCGGCGGCCCCACGTCCTCTCCGCCGCACGGGCCGGAAGCGCGGCAGGGACCCGAAGTAGGCTAGGTGGCATGACTTCATCAGAGAACACGGCCGGGGGCATCAAGCCCCGTCCGGTGGTTGACCTTCTCCCCCGCTACGCGGCAGGAAAACCGCCCGTCCCCGTCGAGGGCCTGGTCAGCTACAAGCTTTCCTCGAACGAGAACCCGCTGCCCCCGATCCCTGCAGTGCAGCAGGCCATCGCGGCGCAGACCGACTTCAACCGCTACCCCGACCCGCTCAGCAGCAAGCTGCGTGAATCGCTGGCCCGGTTCCTCGATGTTCCCGCAGAGGACATCGTCACGGGCGCCGGCAGCCTGGGCGCCTTGAACCAACTGCTGACAACCTTCGCCGGCCAAAACGATGACGGCAAGGCCGACGAAGTCATCTACGCCTGGCGTTCGTTCGAGGCTTACCCGATCTGCGTCGGCCTGGCCGGCGCCGAGAGCGTGCGCATCCCGCTGACGGCAGATGGGCGCCATGACCTTGACGCCATGGCCGCGGCGGTTACCGCGCGGACCCGGATGATCCTGCTGTGCACGCCCAACAACCCGACCGGGCCCATCCTGACCACCGAGGAAACGGAGCGCTTCATCAAGGCGGTTCCCGCGGATGTTGTGGTGGTGATCGATGAGGCCTATCAGGAATTCGTCCGCGCCGGGGACGCGGTGGATGGCATCGCCATGTACCGCAAGTACCCCAACGTCGTCGTCCTGCGCACGTTTTCCAAGGCGCACGGCCTCGCCGGCCTCCGGGTAGGCTACAGCGTCTCCCGGCCGGACCTGACCCAGCACCTGCGGGTCGCCGCCACACCCTTCGCGGTGTCCCAGATCGCCGAGACCGCCGCCGTCACGTCACTGGAGCATTTCGCTGATGTTGTAGAAAGGGTACAAAGCCTGGTCGATGAGCGGGACCGGGTCACGGCCGGACTGCGGGAGCTGGGGTGGTTCGTTCCGGAGGCCCAGGGCAACTTTGTTTGGCTCAATCTGGGGTCCAACAGCGCAGAATTCGCCGCATTGGCGGGGGAACGGGCGCTGTCCCTGCGCGCGTTCGGCGACGAGGGGGTTCGGGTCAGCATCGGCGAACCGGAAGCCAACACCCGTTTCCTGGAGCTGTGTGCAACCTATACAAAACCGCCACGGCGTTCCTAGCGGTTAACGTGACGGGCTCAGGACGCCCCGTGCGGATAAAGTAAGGACCAGTAAGCCAAAATATATGCCGGACATGGAATACATTCCCGATCCGGCATATATCCCAGCGATTGCGGCGCATTCGGATGCGGCAAGCAAGGAGACGGTATGGGCGCCACACATCTGCCCTCTACCGAGTTCGACGGAACCGGCGTGGATGACCAGCTAGAGGCGGAAGCCGAGGCCCGACTGGGCGCTCCCGCGGAACCGATGGTGCAGCTGCTGGGCCCCGACGGCTCCCTGGGCTCGGACCCGGTTTTCTCGAAGTACGCCGAAAAGCTCGATCCCGAGACCCTGCGCGGGTTTTACGCCGACATGGCGAAAATCCGCCGTTTCGACCTGGAAGCCACCGCCCTCCAGCGGCAGGGCCAGCTTGCTCTCTGGGTTCCGCTCACGGGGCAGGAGGCGGCGCAGATCGGCTCCGGCCGGGCCAGCCAGCCGCAGGATTACATTTTCCCGACCTACCGGGAGCACGGGGTCGCCCTGACGCGCAACGTGGACCTTGCCGAACTGCTGCGGCAGTTCCGGGGCGTCTCCAACGGCGGCTGGAATCCCAAGGACACGAACTTCCACCTCTACACGCTGGTCCTTGCCGCCCAGACACCGCACGCCGTCGGCTACGCCATGGGCGTCCAGCGGGACCAGAAACTGGCTGCCGCCAACGGTGCCGCCGGCACCGAGTCGGGCCAGTCCGCGGAGCCCAAGGCCGCCGTCATGGTGTACTTCGGTGACGGCGCCAGCTCCGAGGGCGATGTCCACGAATCGATGGTGTTCGCCTCGTCCTATCAGGCGCCGGTGGTCTTCTTCTGCCAGAACAACCACTGGGCCATCTCCGTACCGAGTTCCGTTCAGACCCGCATCCCGCTCGCCAACCGGGCCAAGGGCTACGGCTTCCCCGGCATTCGGGTGGACGGCAACGACGTGATTGCCGTCCACGCCGTCACCGAGTGGGCACTGGAGCAGGCCCGCGAGGGCCACGGTCCTGTCCTGATCGAGGCGTTCACTTACCGGGTCGGCGCGCACACGACGGCCGACGACCCCACCAAGTACCGCGGGTCCGACGAAGAAAGCCTGTGGCGCGCGAAGGATCCGCTGGAGCGGCTGGAGAAATACCTCCGGGCCGAGGGCCTCGCGGACGATACCTTCTTCGAAAAGGTCCGGGCAGACGGCGACGACCTCGCCGCCTATGTGCGAAAGACAACCCACGACCTCGAAACCCCGGACATCCGGACCGCGTTCGCCAACACCTACGTGGAGGCCCACCCGCTGGTGGCCGAAGAACTGGCCTGGTTCGAGGCCTACAGCGCCGGGTTCGCCGACGAGGACAGCACCTCACAGGCAGAAACTGCCGAGACAGACAGGGCGGCCCGCTAATGACCACCATGACCATTGCGAAAGCCATCAATGAGGGCCTGCGGGCCACGCTGAACAACCATCCCCGCTCGCTGCTGATGGGCGAGGACATTGGTGCCCTTGGCGGCGTCTACCGGGTCACCGACGGGCTGGTCGGTGAGTTCGGCGCCGACCGCGTCGTCGATACCCCGCTGGCGGAATCCGGCATTATCGGAACCGCGATCGGACTCTCCCTGCGCGGCTACCAGCCTGTTTGCGAAATCCAGTTCGATGGCTTCGTGTTCCCCGGTTTCAACCAGATCACCACCCAGCTCGCCAAAATGCACTCGCGGAGCAACGGCAACCTGACCGTTCCCGTCGTTATCCGGATCCCGTACGGCGGCGGCATCGGTTCGATCGAACATCACTCGGAATCGCCGGAGGCGCTCTTCGCGCACACCGCCGGGCTGCGCATCATCACGCCGTCCAATCCGCACGATGCGTACTGGATGATCCAGCAGGCCGTCGACTGCCAGGACCCCGTCATCGTCTTCGAGCCCAAGCGCCGCTACTGGCTCAAGGGCGAGGTGGACACGGACAGCCCCGGGGCGTCCGCGGACCCCTTCAAGGCGCATGTGCTCCGGGAGGGAACCGACGCCACCGTCGTCGTGTACGGGCCGCTCGTGCCGGTGGCCCTTGCCGCGGCCGAAGCCGCTGCCGAAGACGGCCACAGCGTAGAAGTGGTCGATCTCCGTTCCATCTCACCGATCGACTTCGACACCATCACCGCCTCGGTCCACAAGACCGGCCGGCTGATCGTGGCCCACGAGGCACCGACCTTCGGCGGCATTGGTGGTGAGATCGCTGCCCGGATCAGCGAGCGGGCCTTCCATTCGCTCGAGGCCCCCGTCATCCGTGTCGGCGGGTTCCATATGCCCTACCCCGTGGCCAAGGTCGAGGAAGACTACCTGCCCGACATCGACCGCATCCTTGAGGCGCTGGACCGCGCCCTCGCGTACTAACGAGGACCCATGACGCTCAACAAGTTCAACCTCCCCGACGTCGGCGAAGGGCTGACGGAGGCCGAAATCGTCTCCTGGAAGGTCAAGGAGGGCGACACTGTCGCAGTCAACGACGTCCTGTGCGAGATCGAGACGGCCAAGTCCCTCGTCGAACTGCCCTCGCCGTTCGCAGGGACCGTCGCGGAACTGCTGGTTCCCGAAGGGGTCACGGTGGAGGTCGGTTCACCGATCATCAGCGTCAGCGACGCACCCGCTGCCTCGGCGCCCGGCGTTGAGACGACTTCCGTCGCGGCGCCCGGCGTTGAGACGACCGCCGTCGCGGCGCCCATGTACGGAAAACTGCCAGCCGACTCGTCCGATGCCGCCGGACCGGCCGGCGGCCCGCTGGTCGGTTCCGGACCGAAGGCCGACGCCGTCAAGCGCCGGCGCCGGATTTCCGCCCCGGCAGCCGCAGGTAAGCAGACCCCGGTTCAGCAAATTCCCGCCACCCCCGTACCCCCGGCGGTCCCCGTTGCCCCCGGCATCCCGGCCGGCCGCCCGGCCGAGGCGGCAGCAGTTCCCGCCGATGCCATTGACACGCGCCCCACGTTCGGCGGTGCCATCAGCGGCCTGGTCGGCAAGGTCCTGGCCAAGCCGCCGGTCCGAAAAATCGCCCGTGACCTAGGGATCAACCTGGCCGACGTCGTGCCCACCGGCGCCCGCGGTGAGGTGACCCGTGAGGACCTGGTGAGCTACCAGGCCCAGCGCGACGCCGAGCTGGACAAGGCGGACTCGTTCTGGGGCAAGTCCGGCCGCCCGCAGGACCAGCGCATCGAGCGGATACCGGTCAAGGGGGTCCGCAAGGCCACCGCCAGGGCCATGGTCGAATCCGCCTTCGCTGCGCCGCATGTGAGCATTTTCGTGGACGTCGACGCCAGCCGCACCATGGAATTCGTCAAGCGGCTCAAGGCCTCCCGCGATTTCGAGGGCATCAAGATCTCCCCGTTGCTCATCCTCGCCAAGGCTGTCATTTGGGCGGCGGCGCGCAACCCCAGCGTCAACGCCACCTGGGTGGACAACCCGGACGGCAGCGATTCCGCGGAGATCCACGTCAAGCACTTCATGAACCTGGGCATCGCAGCCGCCACACCGCGCGGATTGATGGTGCCGAACATCAAGAATGCGCAGGACCTTTCGCTCAAGCAGCTCGCTGTGGCCTTGAACGAGCTTGCCACCACGGCGCGGGCTGGCAAGACGCAGCCGGCCCAGATGCAGGGCGGCACGCTCACCGTGACCAACATCGGCGCCCTCGGCATCGATACAGGCACCCCGATCATCAATCCGGGCGAGGTCGCGATCGTGGCGTTCGGCACCATCAAGCAAAAACCTTGGGTCCTGGACGGCGAAGTCATTCCGCGCTGGATCACCACCCTCGGCGGCTCCTTCGACCACCGGGTAGTGGACGGTGACCTTTCGGCCCGCTTCATGGCCGACGTCGCGGCCATCCTGGAAGAGCCGGCCCTGCTCCTGGATTGACGCACCCCGGGACCGCAGACCGCAGCCCGCAGCGTTCCTTCCCAGTTACTTCGGCATCCGCAGCCCCGCACCCGCGGGATACCGCGGTTTCCCCGGCCGCCGCGACGTCCCGCGGCCGGCAACTGGGACGGAGCGTTGGACCCGTGCCGCGGTCAACAGGCAAAAACGGAACCCCGCCGCTGAAGTGTTCAGCGGCGGGGTTCCGGCAGTTATCGGGCTGTGGCGCCCGGCGGTGGCCTAGTATCCCGAGTAAGTGGTCAGCAGCTGGGCCACGGCGGGATCGCTGCTGAGTCCGGCGAGGGCGGTGGAGGCGGCAAGCGCCAGGCCGCTCAGGGCCACGCCGAGCGCGCTGACCCCGGTGAGGAACTTCCAGTCCTCGCGGAGAACACTGCGGAAGGTGTCGGGCATGCGCAGGCCCGGCGCGATCAGGTTGGGGGCGCTGTCGGTTGATCCGTCGTCCAGGAAAGCGACCACGCGCCCGGCGCTGCGGTCCACCCGCATGGTGCTGATGTGGTTGCCGTGGCGGGCGAGCAGGATGTCGTGGCCGACCATTTGCCGGCGCTGAAGAGTGATCATGGGGTTCCCCCTGGTAGGTGGATTCTTGGATGTCCGCACCATCGCAGGGCAGTTCCCATTTTACCGAGCCGGTCCTGTCCGGAACCGCCATCTGCCGGTGAGGCTGCCCACGGAAGGGGGTGATGCTCGTCAAGCCCGGCAGCCAGTTAAGCCGCGCCGTCCTGTGCCGGAGACTCACCGCGGCACTAGAGTGGCACCAGCCGTCCAGCCCGGCGGTCGCGGATCAAAGGAGATGTTGCGTGTTCACAGGCCCCTACCCCGACGTTGATATTCCCGACCTCGGCATCTACGACTACCTCTTCGGCGGACTGGGGGAGGAGGATCTGGACCGCGTCGCCATCGTCGACGGCACCAGCGGCGCGGAAACCACCTATCGTGCGCTGCGCGGACAGATTGATGCCCTTGCCGGTGCCGTCGCGGCCCGGGGCCTCGGAGTGCACGGCGTGGCAGCTATCCTGTGCCCCAACATCCCCGCCTTTGCCACGGTCTTTCACGGCCTGCTGCGGGCCGGCGCGACAGTGACCACGATCAACTCGCTGTACACGGCGGACGAGATCGCCAGCCAGCTGACCGACGCCGGCGCGGACTGGCTGTTCACCGTCTCGGCCCTGCTGCCCGCCGCGCGGGAGGCTGCCGAACGGACCGGGATTCCCGCGGACCGGCTCGTGGTGCTCGACGGCGCCGACGGACACCCCTCGCTGGGTGACTTGCTGGCGGCGGCTGCGCCGGCGCCGCGCATCTCCTTCGATCCCGCCACCCATGTGGCCGTGCTGCCGTACTCGTCCGGCACCACCGGCCGGCCCAAGGGCGTCATGCTCAGCCACCGGAACCTGGTCGCCAACGTGGAACAGTCCAGGGGGCTGCTCGGCGTCGGACCCGACGACCGGCTGCTGGCGTTGCTCCCGTTCTTCCACATTTACGGCCTGACGGTGCTGCTGAACCTGGCGCTGCGCCAGCGGGCCAGGCTCGTCACGATGCCCCGGTTCGAGCTCCCCGAGTTCCTCGGCATCATCCAGGAGCACCGGTGCAGCTACCTGTTTATCGCCCCGCCGGTGGCGGTGGCGCTGACTAAGAGCCCGCTGGTCGCGGAGTACGACCTTAGCTCGGTGCACACCGCCCTTTCCGGTGCTGCGCCGTTGGACGGGGAGCTGGGCGCCCGCCTGGCCGAACGCCTCCGGTGCCGGGTTCTGCAGGGCTACGGTATGACCGAAATGAGCCCGGTGTCGCACCTGATCCCGTGCACCGCGGGGGACCTTCCGGTCAGTTCGGTGGGGTACACGGTGCCCAATATGCAGTGCCGCCTCGTGGATCCGGCCACGGGGGCGGACATCGTGGTTCCCGCGGAAGGAACCAGCGCGCCCGGCCACCTGCTGTGCCGCGGGCCGAACGTGATGCTCGGGTATCTGAACCAGCCGCAGGAAACCGCGGACGCCCTGGACGCCCAGGGCTTCCTGCGCACAGGCGACATCGCCACGGTGCGGGCTGACGGCGTCGTGACGATCGTGGACCGGCTCAAGGAACTGATCAAGTACAAGGGCTACCAGATCGCCCCGGCAGAGCTTGAGGCACTGCTCCTGACCCACCCCGGCATTGCCGACGCCGCCGTGATCGGATCGCTCGACGCCGATGGCCAGGAAGTCCCGTTGGCGTTCGTCGTCCGCCAGCCCGGACCGGAGGGCGACGAACTGGACGAGGCCGCCGTCACGGCCTTTGTGGCCGCCAAGGTGGCGCCGTTCAAGAAGGTCCGCCGCGTGGAGTTCATCGAAACCGTGCCGAAGTCCTCCTCAGGAAAAATCCTGCGCCGGAAACTGAAGGCCGCAGAGCCAGCCTAGTCGGCGTCGGTTTTGGCGATGTAGACGTCGCACGGGGCGCCGTGGGCCACGCTGTTCGCAACGCTGCCCAGGACGCGGCCGATCCCCTGCATGCGCCGGTTGCCTACCACGATCATCCGGGCACCGGTCCGTTCGGCTTCCCGGATCAAGGCCTCGGCGGGCTTGCCGCGGGCAGCCGCGTAGGTGACAGTGGTGTCTGGACTGCGCAGGCCGTCGGCCACCGTCCGCGCGACTTTCTCCGCGTTGCCGGCGTCGGACACGATCCACTGGTCACTGCCGCTGCCGAAGACCTCAGTCCGGTCGCTGTCGAAGGCGCTGACCACGTGGAGCGTGGCCCCCATGGACGCCGCGAGGTCACGCGCGGTGTGCGCTGCCCGCAGCGCCGTCTCACTGCCGTCGACGCCGACAACGATAATTCCAGTCATGGACCGCTCCTCTTTTCAGTAAGTTCAGCTGTTCGGTAAGTTCGGCTGTTAGGTAAGTGTGGCTGTTCGGTAAGTAGGGCAGTTCTGTATGGATCCGGCGTCCGGGCTACCGGGCGGCGATGGCTTCCTGCAGGACAGGGGCGAGCCGTCGTACGCCCTCGCGGATCGCTTCGGGCGGCACCGCGCTGAAGGCCAGCCGAATCTTGTTCGAGGGGTCGTCCGAATGGGTGAATGCCGCTCCCGGAATGAAGACCACGCCCGCGTCGATCGCCTTCTTCAGCAGTGGGTAGGTGTCCACCCCCTCGGGCAGCGTGACCCAGACGAAGAAGCCGCCCTCGGGGCGCGTCCAGCTCAGCCCGTCGGGCATGAATTCCGCCAGGGCCGCCAGCATGGCGTCGCAGCGTTCCTGGTACAGCCCGCGGTACGTCTCGATCTGGCCCCGCCAGTCGTAGTCGCGAAGGTAGGCGGAGACCAGCATCTGGTTGAGCGTCGGCGGGCACAAGGTGACCGCCTCCGACGCCAGGTAGTAGCGGCGCTGCAGGTGGGCCGGGACGAGGGCCCAGCCGATCCGCAGTCCCGGGGCGAAGATCTTCGAGAACGAGCCCATGTAGATCACGTCGTCCGGGTTGGCAGCCCGCAGGGGGGTCAGCGGCTTGCCGTCGAAACGCAGAAGGCCGTAAGGATTGTCCTCCAGCACCAATATATTCGCACGACGGCATATATCAACGACTGCCTGCCGGCGTTCCGGCGAGAGGGTGATGCCTGAGGGGTTGTTGAAGCTGGGGATGGTGTAGAGGAACTTGATGCTCTTGCCCGCGGTCTGGAGGGCGGCGATTTTGGCCTCCAGCAGGTCCGGGATGATGCCGTCCCCGTCCATCGGCACGGTCTCGACCCCCACCTGATAGGCCTCGAAGGTGTTAAGGGCGCCGACGTACGTCGGGTCCTCCACCAGCACAACGTCGCCCGGGTTGCAGAAGACCTTGGTGGCCACGTCCTGTGCGGACTGCGAGCCGGCGGTGATCACGATGTTCGCGGGGTCGGCGTCGAGGATCCCTTCGGCGGCCATGACCTCGCAGATCTGGCCGCGGAGCTCCTCGGTGCCTTGGCCGCCGCCGTACTGGAGGGCGGTCATTCCCTGTTCGGCGATGATCTTCTCGGCAGTACGGCCCAGGCGCTCCAGCGGCAAGGACTGCAGGTAGGGGCTGCCGCCGGCGAGGGAAACGAGGCCGGGGCGCATCGAGATGTCGAAGACATCCCGGACTGCCGACTGCTTGATGTTGGCTGCGCGCTCCGAGAAGAGGATCTCGTGGCGGTGGGCGGACGTAGCCGCACGTTCGATTGCGTCAATGGCCTCGGCCGGAAGGACTGCTGCGGCGGCATCAAGTGTTTCGTGGGTCACAAAGCCTAGAGTACTACCCGTGTTGTCCGAGAGGCAACGATTGTTTCCACATCGCCCCGGGCTGCCGACGGCGCCGCCGGCCGGGCCGGGTGACGGCACCGTCAGGCCAGCGTCCAGTCCCGGATCTCCTCCGGGTCCTCGCCGTGCTCGCGGGTATGGTCCCGTGCCTCCATCCGCCGGTCCTGCAGCGACTGGCGCAGCAGTGAATGCCGCTCGCGCAGCCCCTCCACCCGGTCGATGACGTCGATGGCCAGCTGAAAACGGTCGATGCCGTTGAGCATGGCCATGTCGAAAGGCGTCGTGGTGGTGCCCTCTTCCGTGTACCCGCGCACATGGAGCCGCTCCTGGCTGCCGTGCCGGTACGTGAGCCGGTGGATCAGCGCGGGATAGCCGTGGTAGGCGAAGATGATCGGCCTGTCAGCTGTGAAGATCCCCTCGAAGTCACGTACGGCGAGTCCGTGGGGGTGCTCGCTGTCTGCCTGGAGCCGCATCAGGTCCACCACGTTGACCACCCTGATCAACAGGTCCGGGACGCCGTCCGCGAGGAGGCGTGCCGCCGCGACTGTTTCGATGGTTGGGACGTCGCCCGCGCAGGCCAGAACGACGTCGGGCTCCTCACCTGGGATTTCCGTGCCGGCGAAGTCCCAGATGCCCAGCCCCCGCCGGCTGTGGTGCTCTGCTTCGGCCGGGGTGAGCCAGGTAGGCGATGGTTGTTTGCCGCTGACCACGATGTTGACGTAATCCCGGGATCGCAGGCAGTGGTCCATGACGGCCAGGAGGGTGTTCGCGTCCGGGGGCAGGTACACCCGGATGATCTCGGCTTTCTTGTTGACAGCATGGTCAATGAAACCGGGGTCCTGGTGCGAAAACCCGTTGTGGTCCTGCTGCCACACGTGCGAGGAGAGCAGGTAATTCAGTGATGCGACGGGCCGCCGCCACGGCAGATCGCGATGGACCTTGAGCCACTTGGCGTGCTGGTTGAACATCGAATCGACGATGTGGATGAACGCCTCGTAGCAGTTGAAGATGCCGTGCCGGCCGGTCAGCAGATACCCCTCAAGCCATCCCTGGCACAGGTGTTCGCTGAGGACCTCCCGCACCCGGCCGGCCCGGGCCAGATGCTCGTCGACGTCCTCGATCCGGGACTCCCACACCTTATCCGACACGTCGAACACATCTTGCAGCCGGTTCGATGCCGTTTCGTCCGGGCCGAACAGCAGGAAATTGTCCGGGTTGTCCGAGATCACGTCGCGGAGCCAGCCCCCCAGGGTGACCATGGGACTGACCCGGTCAGCTCCCGGCGTGCCGACCTCGACGGCGTGTCCGGCGTAGTCCGGCAAGGCCAGGGAGCGCAGCAGCGCTCCGCCGTTGGCGTGCGGCGTCGCGCTCATCCGCAGGCCGCCGGTTGGGGCGTTCGCCGCGACATCAGGCCGAAGCCTGCCGTGTTCGTCAAAGAGTTCAGCCGGACAGTAGGACGTCAGCCAGCTTTCCAGCTGGGCAAGGTGCTCAGGGTTGGTGCGGACCTCGGACAAAGGCACTTGGTGGCTTCGCCATGTGCCCTCAACCTGCTGGCCATCCACTGTGCGGGGACCGGTCCAGCCTTTGGGCGAACGCAGCACGATCATCGGCCACCGCGCGGCATCGGCGTCGTTCGGGGCGTTGTTTGACGCCCCATCGTCTGCTGCAGTGCGGCGCTCGGCCTGAATGGCACGGATTTCGGCAAGGCAATTGTCCAGAACGGCGGCGAAGTCGCGGTGCGCCTTGGCGGTGTCCCCCGGATCGTCCACGGACACAAAATGCGGCTCGTGGCCGTAGCCGCGGAGCAACTGCTCGAGCTGGCGTTCCGGCATCCGGGCGAGGATGGTCGGATTGGCGATTTTGTAGCCGTTCAGGTGCAGGATGGGCAGCACGGCGCCGTCCGCCACGGGATCCAGGAAATTGTGCGAGTGCCAGCTGGCCGCCAGCGGCCCGGTTTCGGCTTCGCCGTCACCGATCACGACGGCGGTAATCAGCTGCGGGTTGTCGAAGACCGACCCGTAGGCGTGCGCGAGTGAATATCCGAGCTCTCCGCCTTCACTGATGGATCCGGGCGTCTCGGGGGCCGCGTGGCTGGGCACGCCGCCCGGGTAGGAGAACTGCCGGAAGAGCTCTGCCAGGCCGCGCTCGTCGTCGCCGACATGATCGTAGGTCTCCGAATACGTGCCCTCCAGCCAAGCGTTGGCCACCACCGCGGGACCCCCGTGGCCAGGGCCGGCGATGAACAGCATCTCCTGCCCGTCCCGGCGGATGACGCGGTTGAGATGGGCGTAGACGAAGTTGAGGCCCGGGGTTGTTCCCCAGTGTCCCAGCAGGCGCGACTTCGTGTCGTCAGCCTGAAGGGGCCTGCGCAGGAGCGGGTTGGACCTCAGGTAGATCTGCCCCACGGACAGGTAGTTCGCAGCCCGCCACCAGCGGTCCACCAGGGCCAACCCGGGGTCGAGCGTCGGCTCCTCCTGCCCGGGTTCCTCGTCAGCAGGGCTGCGCGTTCCGCCGGCTGGCGTGTGGTCCGGGTGGCTCATCAGTAAGTCCTCCGCTTCGTTGGAAACTATCAGGGACACGGTCCGTGACCCATAGCAACACCTCCATCCTGTCAGGGCAAGCGGACCCGACGCCTGAGACAGAGCCGGGCTCCGGTTGTCGCGCTGCCCCTTACCTTTCCGGTGATGCATTGTTAGCGTGAGGGGAACGTTGCCTGCCAAAGAATCTGGAGAAGTCATGAGCGCTGAACAGAACGGGACTGAAGAAGACGTACACGACGGCGTACAGGACGGGGCCCCTCCCGTGCCCAAGGATGCACCGGATGGTGGCGAAACGACGGCGGGCGCACCATCCGGTCCCAGTGACAGTACCGATGCTTCGACCAAGGCCACCGGTCCGGCTGAGGAGCAGGACAAGGAGACTCCGGACTCACGGGGCCTGACCACCGATACTGCCCCCGGCGACTAATGCGCCCGCTCCGCAGCAGACACCATCGTTACGAAAGGGCATGACCATGAATGCGGAACAGCGCGGGAACGGCACCACCGGCGAGCGTTCGTTGGGAGCGTACCTGCACAGTCATTTGATCGCCGCGGCAGCTGGCGAGCGTCTCTTCGAGCAGGCGTCTAAGGCCTGGAAGGACACACCGCACGGCGAGACCCTCACCCGGCTCACGGGAGAAGTGGGCGCGGACAAAGCGGCCCTTTACCGCATCGCCGAGGAGCTTGGCTTGGCCATCCCCGCCTACAAGAAGCCGTTTGCCTGGATCAGCGCGCACCTGGCGTCCCTTGACCCGCTTAACCCGCTGCACGGCAGGAGCGGTGCAGCCGGACATCTTGAGCTCGAGGCCCTCATTACTGCCGTCACCGGCAAGTCACTGCTCTGGAAGACACTCATTATTCTGTCCCGCACCGACAGGCGGATCCCGCAGGACAAGGTCGCCCATCTGCTGGATAGGGCAACGGAACAACTGCGCGCACTCGAGAACCTGCTCCTGGAAACCACGACGGACCGGTTCGCAGACACCGGGGCGTGAGCGGTTCTCAGCGCGCCGCGACGAGGGCCTGGGGTGCGGCCTGTTTCATTCGGGTCTGCAGCCAGCGCAGTTGGGTGGCCGTTTCGGCATCGCATTTCGCCACAACCTCGAGCAATTCCTTATCGCGCAGCGCGGAGCCGGCCTGTTTGACCATCGTCCAGGTGATGTCCACGAGGCTTGCCAGCAGGTAAAGGTCCTGCAGGTCGCGCAGGAGCCCCACGGGCCCCTCGCGGGTGGTGGACAGGCCCTCCGCGTGGAGTCGCTCCGGCTCGTTGTCCTCACGGCTTTCGCCGTAGCGCTGCACGACGGGATGCAGGAGTTCCCCGTGCCGGTCACACTGCCCCGCCAGGGTGCGGCACAGAAAGTGGACGTCCGGTTCGGCGCCGTGGCCCTCGGCAACCTGGCGGAACGATTCGGCCAGGGTCTGTTCCGCTTGGTGGAGCATGCCCAGATAGATCTTCAAATTCATGACTGTCGTCCCTCCCGGGCGTCAGGGAACCGGGGTGCCGGTTCGACGCCGGGCATTTCCGTGGCTTGGGCGTAGGCGCCACCGTGCGTGGCCGGGACCTGGGCCGCGCCGGAAGCCGGGGCGGGCCGGGACGCCGTCGTGGTCGGGGCGGGGGCCGGTCCTGTGGCATCGCCGATCTTTTCCACGGCCACCGCCGCGTTCTTGAACATCGGCTGCTTGGATACTGGGTCCCATTCGGTGAGGGTCAGTTCGTTCGCAGCCGTCGGGTGGGGACCGGGCGTGCCGCCGGTTTCCCAGTAGCCGTAATGGAACGGGGCGAACACTGTCCCCGGGGCGATGCCGCTGACCCGCGCGGGCACCTCGATCCTGCCCCGGCGGGAGGTTACCCGGACCAGGTCGCCTTCGGAGATTCCGAGCCGGTCTGCGTCCTCCCGGGCCAGCTCCACCCAGGCCCGCGGTGCCGCCCTGTTGAGCGGCCGGGAGCGGCCTGTCTTGGTGCGCGTGTGGAAGTGGTACGCCGTGCGGCCGGTCGTATACCGGAGTGGATGGTCCTCGTCGGGCTCCTCGTGGGGAGGGTGGAACGGGGCGGCCTTGAGCAGGGCCCGACCGCCGGGCCCCTGCGCGCGGAAAGCCTGGGCCCCCACCGTTGCACCGGTCAGGAGGTCGTGGCCGTAGCTTTCACAGTAATCCGGATCTGTGGGGAAAACGCCGTCGCCGTAGAGCCGGTCTGTTCCCTCCGGATGCTCGTCATTGCAGGGCCAGGGGATGCCGCTGCCGCCGCGCAGCCGGTCGTAGGTGATGCCGGTGTAGTCGCACGGCCGTCCGCGGGAGCAGTTTTTCCAGGCCTCGAAGGCGTCCTCGGGTCCGGTCCAGTCCAGCAGCGGGCCGCCTGCCAGCGTGGCGAATTCCATTCTGCGGGAGTAGTCCAGGAAGATCTCCAGGTCGCTCCGGGCCTCGCCTGGCGGGTCGACGGCCTTATCCGATAGGTGCACGACGCGGTTGACGTTGGTGAACGTTCCGGTTTTTTCGCCCCAGGCCGCCGCCGGCAACACCACGTCCGCGTATTGTGCGGTTTCGGTGAGGTAGAGGTCTTGGACGACGAGGAAGAGTTCGGGTTTGGACAGGATGTCCCGAATGCGGGGAAGTTGGGGCATGGACACGGCCGGGTTCGTGGCGGAGATCCACAGAAAGTTGATGGATCCCTGTTCGGCGTATCGGAAGATCTGCATGGCGTGGGTGGGCGGTGCCCAGTCCGGGATGGTCATCCGGTCCACGTCCCAGAGCCGGGCCAGTTCCTTGATGTGATCGGGATTTTCCCAGTTGCGGAAGCCCGGCAGGTCGCCGTCGGCGCCGCATTCCCTGTTGTTTTGGGCGGTGGGCTGGCCGTTCATCTGGAGGACCCCGCACCCTGGCCGGCCCAGCATTCCGCGCAGCAGATGCAGGTTGTTGACCTGGCAGGACGCGGCCGTGGCCTGGGAGGACTGGTAGAAGCCCTGCAGCACGGTGGAAACGATCCGGTCCGAGGTGCCGAAGATCCGCGCCGCCTCCCGGATGTCCGCAGCCGGGACCCCGCACGTGGCGGCCGCCGCCTCGGCCGTCCACGGCTCGACTGCCTCCCGGAGATCGTCCAGGCCGCGGGTGTGGTCGCGGATGTAGCCGGCATTCTCCCAGCCCTGGGCGAGGACTTCGCGGACCAGGGCGTGCAGCAGTGCCAGGTTGGTGCCGGGCCGGATGGCGAGGTGGACGTCGGCGTGGCGTGCGACTTCCGTATCGCGCGGATCCACGCACACGATTTTGGGCCGGTCCGGGCCCGCGATTCGGTCCAGGACGCGGGACCAGAGCACGGTCTGTGTCTCGGCCATGTTGTGGCCGTAGAGGAACAGCGCGTCACAGCTGTCGACGTCGGTATAGGATCCGGGCTGCCCGTCAGCGCCGAATGACTCCTTCATGGCCGCCGCCGCCGTGGCGGTGCACAGCCGGGTGTTTCCGTCCATGTGCGGGGTGCCAATCCCTCCCTTTCCAATGATGGCCAGGGCGTAGTACTCCTCGAGGAAAAGCTGTCCGCTGGTGTAGAAGCCGTGGCTGAGCGGGCCACGCTCAGCCAGCAGGCTTCGACTCCGGTCCACGATCCGGCGCATCGCCGTGTCCCAGTCACATTCGACCAGCTGCCCGTTGTCCCGGACCAGGGGCCTTGTCAGGCGGTCCCTGTTGGACACGCCCTGCCTGCTGGCGAAGAGCCCCTTCGGTCCCAGCCGGCCGTGGTTGACCAAGTCTTGCGCACGGCCACGGATTCCGACCATCGCGCCGTCCTTGACGGCGATGTCGCAGGCGCAGCCGTTGCTGCACAGCACACAGGCGGACTGCACCCAGCGGTCGACGTCGGCTTCCGCGACGTCGTCGTCGAGGACTTGGTCCACGCGTACGGGCCACAGGCCGTCGCGGGCGTACGGGGTCCGGGACCCCCAGATGTTTGCTATCCGGTCGACCACGTCACTCCTCTACCTTCGGGGCCCCGGGGGCCTGTGCTTCAAGCTCGGATTAGCCGCGTCCTATGCCGGCGGACGGGTCCTGGTCGCCCTCGGACGGGTCGGCGCGGAGCGAGTCCGGGTCCGGGCTCGGCAGCCCCGGCGCCACTTCCCATCAGTTTGCTCCTTCGCTCGGCCTTGACGGTTCCAGAATTATCAGCATGCTTACAAATAGTCCATAGTCGGCACGACACGGAAGGTTCAACCATGAGCACCTACCACCCCGAAAACGACCCTGCCAACCCTGACCGGCAGGCGGCGGAAGACGCCGCGGAGCAGTCGGATCCGGACCGCACGCGTGAGGAAACAACTGATGCCGCCGGTTCGGCCAACCCGGATCCGCTGAGCGGGAAGATCACCGGGCTGGAGCCCGGCGGCGGAGTGCCGCCCGGGGAGACGCCTCCGGCCGAGGACCAGATGAGCCGGGACCAGGGGCACGACGAATAGCTGCCCGGGCCCGCTTCAGTCCTGCTTCATTTCAGTCCTGCTTCAGTCCTTGTCGAGTTCGGCCAGCAGCGATTTTGCTGCCTCGGCGATGTCGTCGTGGTTGTTCTGGGCGGCGCGGCTTTCGATGGCGATAATCGCACAGCGGTGCAGCCGCTGGAAGTCCCCGAAAGGGAAGCTGTAGCGCCCCTTGGTCTCTTGCGTTTTCTCGCTGTCTTCGCCCAAGTGCCAACTCCCGTATGCGGCGTAGCCGTGCTTGTCGATGTAGGCGTTTTCCCGGTCGCTGCCGGGGGCGTGCTCGCTCCAGTCATCACGGGTATCGCGTGCGAATCTGGAGTCTTTGATGAGCTGACGGGCCTGATTGAGCGCCGTCTTATTGAGCCTGATGGTCATGGTGTTCCTCCTCCTGTCGGCTCGGATACCCCGGGGCTAGTGGCCCAGTCCATTCGTTGCCTGCGGCCCTATAATTCAGTATGGACGCCGCCCAAAGTGTGGAGACTGAACGGAAATTTGATGTCCCCCGGCCAGAGCTGACCCCGCCCCTGCAAAACCTGCGCGGCGTGGGCAGCGTTGATGAGCCGGTGGAGCACTTGCTTGAGGCCCAGTACTTCGATTCATCCGACTTGGTGCTGGCAAGACACCGCATCACGCTGCGGCGCCGCTCGGGCGGCGAAGACGACGGGTGGCACTTGAAACTTCCGCTCGACGACGCCGATTCCCGGCGGGAGCTGCAGGAGCCCCTCGGCACTGGGGACACTCCTCCCGAGGCCCTTGTGCGGCGGATCAGGGTGCATCTGCGCGGGAAGAAGCTCGTCCCGGTGGTCAGGTTGAGCACCCGCCGCGTCGTGCACCGGCTTCGGGGCGCAGATGACACGGTGTTGGCCGAAATCGCTGATGACCACGTGCATGCCGAACCCCTCCTGCCGGGACGGGCAGGGCATGACTGGCGGGAGTGGGAAGTTGAACTGGTCTCCGGCGGCCCGGACCTGCTCGATGCGGTCCAGGACAAGTTCGCCGCCGCCGGCGTGCACCGGGCCGGCCACGCCTCCAAACTTGCCCGCGCGCTGGGACGCTCGAACCCCGAGCCGGCAGCGCCGCCGGACCGGACCCGCGCCGGGACTGGCGGGCGAATGCTGAGGACCTACGTGAACGAACAGGTCCAGGCGCTGCAGGAGCAGGATCCGCAGGTCCGCGACCACGTCCCTGATGCCGTGCACCAGATGCGTGTGGCCACCCGGCGGCTGCGCTCGGCGCTGGCCACGCAACGGCGCCTGCTCGAACCCGAGCCCGCTGCCGCCCTGCGCGCAGAGCTGCGGTGGCTCGCCGGGGTCCTTGGCGAGGTCAGGGACACCGAGGTCATGCAGGAACGCCTCCTTGAGCTGCTGGCCACCGAACCGCAGGAGCTCGTCATGGGTCCGGTCGCC
This sequence comes from Arthrobacter sp. NPDC058192, assembly GCF_042883665.1. Taxonomy (NCBI): domain Bacteria; kingdom Bacillati; phylum Actinomycetota; class Actinomycetes; order Micrococcales; family Micrococcaceae; genus Arthrobacter; species Arthrobacter sp. NPDC058192. Next base: position 60,848 of record NZ_JBHVVJ010000015.1, read on the forward strand.
CGCCGCATCAACGAGGAACTCTCGGCGGCCTACGGTGACCATTACCGCACCCTGCTCAAGACGATGGACCAAGAGCGGTACTTCCGGCTGCTGGATTCCCTCGACGAGTTCCGGAACGATCCGCCGATGACGGCCAAGGCCGACAAGAAGCCCAAGTCGGCGGCGGCAGCCATTGGGAAGGACGGGAAGCGCCTTCGCAAAGCGGTGAAGGCGGCCCGGGCCAACCGCGGAACCCCCCACGGCGACGAATCCCTCCACGAGGCCCGCAAGGCCGCCAAACGGCTCCGCTACGCCGCCGAAGCCGCTTCAACAGTCGACGCCAAGCAGGCCCGCCGCCTGGAACAAGCAGCGCACAGCATCCAGAAGGTCTTGGGCCGGCACCAGGACAGCGTCGTTGCGCGCGAGGTCCTGCGCCGGCTGGCCGTGGAGGCCTTTTCGCAAGGCGAAAACGCGTTTTCGTACGGCCGTCTCCACGCCCTCGAACAAAACCTGGCCGCCGAAACCGAGGCAGACTTCTACGGCAGCTGGACGACCTTCCCCGCCAAACTCCTCAAATAGCGGCCGCGGGCCGGCCGAACAAGGCTAGCGGGAGCACCATATGACTGATCCCAAACCGGTCCTCGTCGTCGGCGGCACGGGCCACCTCGGCGGCCAGGTCATTGATGAACTGATGAGCCGGGGCAAGAAGGTCCGGGCCTTGGTCCGCCCCGGATCGGATGCCAGCAAACTCGAGGCCAAGAACGTCGGGATTGCCCGGGGCGACATGCTCGCCCTGGACTCCCTCGTCGCTGCCATGACCGGCGTCGATGCCGTAATCACCACTGCCGCCGGCTACACCCGGCGCGACAAGCAGGCGCGGGAGATCGACACCGTCGGCAACGCCCATCTCGCCCAGGCGGCAGGCCGGACCGGCGTGCGGCGCTTCATCCTGACCAGCATCCTTACCTGCGATGAGACGCCAAACATCCCGCATTTCTGGCACAAGAAGCTGGCGGAAGACAAGCTGGAGGAGCTGGGTGTGCCGTTTGTCGCGCTTCGCCCCGGCGCGTTCCTCGACCAGATTGCCCGGAGGGGCGGAGACCCGTTCGCGAAGAAGCGGCTCATGTGGTTCGGAACCAAGACCGTTCCGCTGACCTTCGTCCTCACCGCCGACCTCGCCGGCTACCTGGCGGCCGCGGTCGACGCGGACGTCGCCGACGGCGAACGCATCGACATCGGCTGGAACCGCCCGGTCAGCATGCAGGACGTGGCCGACATCGCCTCGCGGATCGTGGCGGCGCAGATTCGCGTCCGCGCAGTTCCAGCGAGCCTGGTCCGCGCCCTTGGCCTCACGCTCGGGCGGCTCGACCCGATGGTCAAGGACATGGGCGCGATGTTCGGCTGGTTCGGGACCGGCAGGTACGTCGCCGATACCTCCCGGCAGGCCGAAGTGTTCGGGCCGGTCCCCGCCGCGGAGGAGGCAATCGCCCGCTTCGCCAGGAGCCTGGGGCACTGAGCGGGCCGGCCCTTAAAGCACAAGGCCCCCGGCAGCCGGTGCTGCCGGGGGCCCGATGGAACTGAGGGGTGCCGTGGGCTATGCCGCTTCGGCGGCCGGGGCTTCGGCCAGCGCGTCGAAGACGCCCTTGATCTGCTCGACGACCTCTGCGTCGTCCTTCGGGTGGACCTCGGCGAAGCGGACCATCGAGCCGGGAACTGCCAGTTTGACGTTCTCCAGGACCTGGGCGCCGGCGATGCCGACAGCCTTGCGGGCCTCGTCCTGGGCCCAAACGCCGCCGAACTGGCCAAAAGCGGTGCCGACGACGGCGGTGGGCTTGCCGGACAGGGCGCCGGCGCCGAACGGGCGGGACAGCCAGTCGATGGCGTTCTTCAGGGAGGCCGGGACGGTGCCGTTGTGTTCCGGCGTGACCAGCAGGATGGTGTCGGCGTCGTTGGCTGCGGCGCGCAGGGCGGCGGCCGCTGCGGGCACCTGGCCTTCGACGTCGATGTCCTCGTTGTAGAACGGGATGTTGCCAAGGCTCTCGTGAATGATCACGTCGACCTGCTCCGGCGCGTTGAGCTGGATCGCCTCGGCGAGCTTCTGGTTGGTGGAGCCTGAGCGCAGGCTGCCGACGAGGGCGAGGACGGTCTTCTTGGACATGTGGACTCCTATGCATCGTTGCCGGGGAGGGGTACCGCCGGCTGACTGTCGTGGAGGCTTTTGGGGCCTTCATCCATGCTAAACGGACTGCGGTCCGGTTATATTCCCGGGGGCTAGAATCAGCGGTGTGAGCCTCATTCCCATCCGCCCCGGTGCCCAGTCCGGGGGAAGCCGTGCCGCCGGGCCGGCCGCCGACTCCGAGCGGCGCGACGCCGCGCGGAACCGTGAGCTCCTGCTCTGCGCCGCCCGGGAAATCGTGGAGGAATCCGGCGTCGACGCGCTCACCATGGACCGGCTGGCGCAGCGCGCCGGGGTGGGGAAGGGGACCGTCTTCCGGCGCTTCGGCAGCCGTGCCGGGTTGATGATGGCGCTGCTCAGCGGCGCCGAGGCCGACTTCCAGGGCCGGTTCATGTTTGGCCCGCCCCCCGTGGGCCCCGGGGCACCGCCCCTGGACCGCTTGGTTGCCGTCGGCGCGGCGCGTATTTCCTGGGTCCTGGAATTCGGGGAGCTGGCCCGGGCCGCCGAGGCCTCGGTCTACAACCGCTTCGATGTCCCGCCGGCCGTCCTTTGGCACCGCCACCTCGAGATGCTGCTGCGCGAAGCCGGCGTGACGGCGGACCCGTGGCTGCTGGCGTCGTTCCTCGGCGCGGCGCTGGAACCTGAGCTGCTGCTGCATTCCGTCCGGGTGCACGGGATTTCCCCTGACCGCCTCGCCGACACGTGGCGGGAACTGGTCACGCGGATGGTAGGCCGGGGATAGCCGGACCCGCCCGGCGGCCCGAGCGGTAGCCTAGGCAAATGACCAACGATTCAGCGATCGACCAAACAGGTGGGCCCATTCGCACCGCAGTCGCCGGGTTCGGCCTCTCGGGCAGCGTCTTCCACGCCCCGTTCATCGCCGCAAACCCGGCCTTTTCGCTGGACGTCATCTCCACGTCCGACGCCGCCCGGAAGTCTGCCGCCGCCGGCAGTTACCCCGCCGCCCGGATCGTCGACAGTCCGGCCGACATCCTGTCGCTCGCCGACGGGCTGGACCTGGTGGTGCTCGGCACGCCGCCGGCCACCCACTACCCCCTGGCGAAGGCGGCGCTGGAAGCCGGCCTCGACGTCGTCGTCGACAAACCCTTCGCCGTGCGCAGCGCCGAGGGGCAGGAGCTCATCGATCTCGCCGCGCGCCTTGGCCGGGTACTCACCGTGTTCCAGAACCGGCGCTGGGACGGTGACTTTCTCACGGTGAAATCCCTCGTGGAGACGGGAGCCCTCGGTACCGTGACCCGATTCGAGTCGCGGTTCGAGCGTTGGTCGCCCGAGGTCGCCAAAACCTGGAAGGCGGGCGCGACCGCCGACGAGGGCGGCGGTGTGCTCTTTGACCTTGGCACCCACCTGCTGGACCAGGCGCTGCAGCTCTTCGGCCCGGCCACGGTGACGCACGCGGAGCTGTCGGTCCGGAGGGCGGGGGAGAAGGCCGATGACGACGTCTTCGTGGTCCTGCGGCACAGCGCCGGGGTGACCAGCCACCTCTGGATGAACATGCTCTGCGCCCAGCAGGGGCCGCGCTACCGCATCCTGGGCAGCGGGGGCGGCTTCACCAAGCACGGCGTGGACCCGCAGGAGCCGTACATCGTGGCCGGCGGCGGGCCGCTGGACGAAGATTACGGCGTCGAGGATCCGGACTGGGCGGGCCTGCTGGGGCGCGACGGGCATCTGGACCGGCTGCCCACCGAACGCGGCGCCTACCCGGAGTTCTACCGGATCCTGGCGGCCAAGATCGCCGACGGCGGAGCAATCTCGTCGCTTCCCGTGCCGGTCGACCCCGCGGGGCCGGTTGAAGTGCTGCGGCTCATCGAGCAGGCGAGGTCGCTTTAGGGCACCCATCGCCTTAAACACCCATCGACTGCTCCGTAACCGCCGCTTTGTGGGTCCAAAAGGGCCGGTGGGGAACAGTCGACGGGGTGGAACCTACGCGGAGACCAGCTGGTGCCAGTCGGCGACGAGGGGCAGGTTGTGCGCCTCGGAGACCGATCGGTGCGCCACCTTGCCGCCGGCGATGTTGAGGCCGGATGCGAGGGCCGCGTCGCGCTCGAAGGCGGCCTTGACGCCCAGGTTCGCCAGGGCGACGCCGTAGCGCAGGGTGACGTTCGTCAGGGCGTAGGTGGACGTGTTCGGCACGGCGCCGGGCATGTTGGCCACGCAGTAGAAGATCGTGTTGTGGACCTTGTACGTCGGTTCCTGGTGGGTGGTGGGGTGGGTGTCTTCGAAGCAGCCGCCCTGGTCCACGGCGATGTCCACCAGTACGGAGCCGGGCTTCATCCGGGACACAAGCTCGTTGGTGACGAGCTTGGGGGCCTTGGCGCCGGGGATCAGGACCGAGCCGATGACGAGATCGGCGTCGACGACGGACTTTTCGATTTCGTAGGAGTTGGACGCGACGGTCTTCAGGCGGCCCTGGTACTGGGCGTCGAGCTCACGCAGCCGGTTGATGTTGATGTCCAGGATGGTGACGTCGGCGCCGAGGCCCAAGGCCATGGCGGCGGCGTTGGTGCCGGCGACGCCGGCGCCCAGGACAACGACCTTGGCCGGGCGGACGCCGGGGACGCCGCCAAGCAGCACGCCTTTGCCGCCGGCCGGGGCCATCAGGGAGGTGGCGCCGACCTGGACGGAGAGGCGGCCGGCGACTTCGGACATCGGGGCCAGCAGGGGCAGGGTCCGGCCCTCCTGGACGGTCTCGTAGGCGATGGCGGTGACGCCGGAGTTGATGAGCTCCTGGGTCAGTTCCGGCTCGGCGGCCAGGTGCAGGTAGGTGAAGAGGATCAGGCCCTTGCGGAAGCGGTGGTATTCGGCTTTGACCGGCTCCTTGACCTTCATGATCATGTCGGCTCGGGCCCAGACGTCGTCGGCTTCGGCAACGATCTCGGCGCCGGCGATGGCGTATTCTTCGTCCGTGATGCCCGAGCCCAGGCCAGCGCCACGCTCAACGAGGACCGCGTGGCCGTGGGTGCGGAATTCGTGGACGCCGGCCGCCGTGATGGCGACGCGGAACTCGTTGTTCTTGATCTCTTTGGGTACACCGATGATCATTTGTTGGCTCCAGTGCTGGCGGCCTCGTGGGCCTGGATTAGCGGGGGGATTCGTACTTCCAGAATAAATCCGGCTGTGAGGCAGGCGACACGTGCGTCGGCCGCGCCTGGAGCGTGATTCGCGTCATTCCGCGGTTTTTCAAATCCCCAGATAGACATCTGTCGAGGGCGGGGGCGTCAGGTGTCGGCTCGTGTCCGTCGTGGCGGCATTCGCTGGGCGGCCATCCGGGGAAGTAGTGTTGCAGCATGCAGCAGCAGGACGTGGAGCAGCTTGTGGAGCAGGTGGCGCAGCGGCTGGGCCGCGGCCTCTCCCTCGAGGACCTTGACGGTCTGCTCCTTGCTTACAGCTCGAACCAGTCGCACGCCGACCGCGTCCGCGTGAACTTCCTGCTGAGCAAGCGCGTCCCGGTGGACGTGATTGCCTGGCAGCTCTCCCATGGAATTGCGACGGCGGTCCGGCCCGTCGTGGTGCCGGCCAACGCGGACCTAGGCATGCTGGGCCGGGTGTGCGTGCCGCTGCTGGTGCGCGGCTTCAGGGTGGGGTACTTGTGGGTCCAGCTCGACGCCGGGGAGCCTAGTGCCGCGGCCGTCCTCGCCCAGCTGCCGGACGTGGCGCGTGAGCTGGAGCAGCTGTCCTCCCTGCTGCTGGACTCCAATACGGCCGAGTCCGAATTCCGCCGCAAACGGGAACAGGAATTTTTGGCCGCCTGCGCCGGGGAGACCAACGCCGTCGCGGCCGTGGCCGGCTGGAAAGAGGTCCAAGGCAAGGGGCCGTGGCAGCTGGTGACCGTGCTTGACGCCGATGGCTGGGCGGGCGGTTCGGACCCGATCGCTGACACGCTCATCCACCGCTCCGCTGCGCTGCAGGCCACCATCGGTGTGGACGCGGCGCTCTTCAGCGCCGGCACCGAAACCCACTCCGTGGTGCTGTTCAAGGAATCGACAGGGCGGGCGGACCATGCCCAGGTGCTGGTGCACTACCAGCTGGAGCTCGCCAAACGCTCCGGGCGCCCCGTCCGGCGGATCATCCTGGGCACCAGCGAGGGTTTCGCCAAGCCGCGCGAACTCGCCGAGGCCTACCGGCAATCACGGCAGGCGGCCCAGGCCGCGGCAGTGGACCCGCAGCTGGGCGAACTGGTGGACTGCCGGGCCACCGGCGTCTACCAGCTCCTGGCGTCCGCTGGCGGCGGGGCCGGGGCCTGGGCGGACGCGGGATCGGTGTATTTCCGGCTCCTCGAGGACCACGACCGCAACCACGAGCTGCTGCCCGTGCTGGAGCTGTTTTATGACAACGACGGCTCAGTCCAGGAAGTCGCAACCAAGCTGCACCTGCACCGGAGCAGTATCTATAACCGCCTCGGCCGGATCCGCCAGTTGCTGGGCGTGGACCCGCTGAAGGGAATGGTGCGGCTGGAACTGCATGCCGCGCTCAAGGCGAGGCGCTGGGCGGGCCGGCCCCGGATTTAGCCCTCGCGCTTGGAGGCGTCGCCGTCCAGTGTCAGTCCCGGGTCGTTGCCTGGAGTGTCGCCGGCGTCGTGGCCTGCGCTGCTAACTGCGGCGTTGCCGCCCTTGCGGGCAGCGCTCCGGCGGCGGGAGATCCGGCTGTCCACCCAAAGCGACACCGCAACGAATGCCACCCCGCTGGCCATGAAAGTGCCGGTATTATTCAGGCCCATCGCGGTTCCGATGATGCCGGCAAGCAGCATGGCGGCGAGACCCGCCACGATGTGCCATCCTCTGAATTTACCCACGATGCAAGTTTAACCTGCTGCCCGTCCGTGTCTCCGCGCCCGAGCGCGATCGTTGCTTGATCCTTATCACCGCTTCACGAAGCACGGGGGCCGCCGTCATGCTGGCTGACCGGCGGCGCCGTGACCGTACTATCCTTCGTCGGCGTCTTCGGCGGCGCCTTCCCCTGCGTTGCGGGTCTTTTTCTGCGCTTCGAGCCAGGCCATGACGTCGGCCAGCCGGATCCGCCGGTGCGTTCCCCGGTATTCCACCGGGATTTCGCCGCGGTCGGTCATGTTCCGCAGAAACGTGTGCGAGATCCCCGCCAGTTCCGCTGCCCGGGACGTCGTCAGCATCTCCTCGACGCTGCTGACCGTGACCGCCTCGCCGCGGCTGAAGCGGCCCAGCAAGTCGACGACGGCGTCCCTCGCCCCGTCCGGCAGGCGGTGGACAGTGCCGTCGACGAACACCGTGATGTCATGGCTGCCGTCGAGGGCGTACTTGAGTTTCTGCGCGTCCTCGGCCGGCAAGCCGGCCGTCACCCGGGGAGCTATCAGTGCCATGTGTGCATCCTAGCGGCTACTTCCCACGGGAGGATCAGCCAGGGGTCCGTCGGCGCACCCGCCGACGGACCTCCCGCTCACAGCCCCAGGTCCTCCAGGACCGGCAGTTTCGCCCGGACCCAGGCCCGGGCCTCCGTGGCGCTCGGCGCGGACAGGGCCAGCTTGGCAAGCTCCTGCGCTTCGGCCAAGGTGACCGTTTTCAGCACGGCAGCAACGGCCGCGATGGAGCGCGCCGTCATGGACAGTGTGGTGACACCCAGGCCCGTGAGGACGACGGCGAGGGCCGGGTCCGCCGCCGCCTCGCCGCACACGCCCACGGGCTTGTTGTGGCCCTCGGCCGCCGAGCCTTCCACCGTCAGGCCCACGAGCCGCAGCACGGCGGGCTGCCAGGGGGTGTTCAGGGCCGCGAGAGGGCCGAGCTGGCGGTCGGCGGCCATGGCGTACTGGGTAAGGTCGTTGGTGCCCAGGCTCGCGAAGCCGACCTCGCGCAGGATGGTCTCGGCTGTCAGGGCGGCCGACGGGACCTCCACCATCACGCCGGGGGTCTTAATGCCTGCCGCTTCGCACAGCGAGGCAAAGCGGGCGGCCTCCTCAGCGGTGGAAATCATCGGGGCCATCACCCAGACGTCGGCCTCGGATGCCTGCTCGGCCAGGGCGATCGCCTGCAGCTGGCGCTCCAGGACGCCCGGCGTGGTGAAATCGGTCCGGTAGCCGCGGACGCCCAGGGCGGGGTTGGGCTCGGTGGCATCGGTCAGGAACGGCAGTGGCTTGTCCGCGCCGGCATCGAGCGTTCGCAGGACCACTTTCTTGCCCGGGAAGGCATCGAAGACGCCCTTGTAGGCCGCGGCCTGTTCCTCCACCGTCGGTTCGGTGTCCCGCTCCAGGAAGCAGAACTCGGTCCGGAACAGGCCCACGCCCTGGGCGTTGAGGCCGGCCGCGGCCACGGCATCCTTGGCGCCGCCGACGTTGGCCAGAAGCGGGACGAGGTGCCCGTCCGCCGTCGTGCCCGATCCGTCAAAGGCGGACAACAGTGACGCTGTGGCGGTCCAGTGGGCTGCCGCGGCGCGCTCGGTTTCCCCGGGCTCCGCGGTGATGAGCCCGGCAGCGCCGTCGACGTACACCTCGGTGCCGTCGGCAAGCTCATCGACGCCGGCGGCGGCCACAACGGCGGGCAGGCCGAGGGAACGGGCGATGATAGCGGTGTGGGACTGCGGACCGCCGCCGGCTGTGACCAGCGCCAGGATCTTTTCCGGATCCAAGGTGGCGGTATCGGCCGGGGCCAGATCCTCGGCGATGAGGATGAACGGGGTGGCGGACACGGGAATGCCCGGCGCGGGAACCCCGCGCAGTTCAGCCACGATCCGGGACCGGACGTCCAGGACGTCGGTGGCGCGCTCGGCCATGTAGCCGCCTAGGTTGTGCAGCATTTCCGAGACGGAGGCGCCGGCCTCCCAGATGGCCCGCTGCCCCGAGGTCCCGCGGCCGATCAGCTTGGTGGCCGATTTGAGCAGCATGGTGTCAGTGGCCATGAGGGCCGTGGCCTCGAGGACGGCCTTGCCGTCGCCGGAGACCGTCTCGGAGCGCGCCTTGAGCTCGTCGTGCACCGCCTTCGCCGCGGTCTTTAGTGCCGCCGTCGCCTCCTCCGCCGTGACGCCGGCGGCCAACTGCTCACCGGCGGGCGGCTCGCTGATCGGTTTGGGCATCTGCCGGACGGTGCCGATGATGCGGCCTGGGCTTACGCCAACTCCTGGGAAGTTCTGCACTGAAGGTCCTCATTCTCTGTCGTAGGCCAGTGGCCGGTCAGCCGATAAACCAGGTGCCGTCATTGATCCTGCTTATCCCTTGTGCCTGCCGCTGACGGCTACGTCAGCGGCAGATCGGGCACCTGAAAAAATTGTATGTGATGTAGTTCATATAGCGTTGCTATAGGTGCTAGGGTAGCGGTTATGAGTATCGATGGCCAGCTACCACCTAAGGCCCGGCTGCTGCGCGCGGCCGCCGAGCTGCTGGCCAACTCAGGCGGATCTGCAGTCTCGACCCGCCAGATCACGCAGTTGGCCGGTGTTACGGCTCCGACCCTCTACCACCACTTCGGCGACAAGGAAGGGCTGTTCGACGCCGTCGTCGCAGCAGGTTTTGACGAATACGTCGCGGGAGAACGCGACTTTGCGCCCTCTGGCCAGCCGCTGGAGGACATCCGGAGGATGTGGGACAACCACGTGCAGTTCGGGCTGAAGCAGCCGGAACTGTACCTCGTCATGTTCGGCAATATTCGCCCTGAGAGCCGGCCGGCGATCGTCGCCGACGCCGAGGCCCTCATGGAGGAGATGCTGAACAAGGCGGCCGTCTCCGGCCAGCTCAACGTTCCGCCCAGGGAGGCGGCCAGGTCCATCCTGGCGGCCAACGTGGGCGTGACGCTGATGCTCATCGCGGAAAAAGCGCCCGAGCGCAACCTCGAGCTCTCCGCCATGACCCGCGACGCCATGGTTTTTGCGGTTTCCACGGAACGGGCCCGGAACAACGGATCCGTTGACAGTGGGGCATCCTCTGTGGTTGTGGCGGCCATCGCGTTGAACGCGGCTCTCCAGGCGTCCCACTCCGACCAGCTCTCCAGTTCGGAACTCAAGCTCTTCCTCGAATGGCTCCACCGGATCTCCAACAGCTCCACCAGCTAGCTCGGCGTAAATATCGAATCATCCTGCAAGGCAGCGGGAACGACGGTTAGGAAATCACATGGCAACAGAGACAGTTGCGAAACCACGCACCAGCGCGCGGGTACACGTCCAAAAATTCGGGACGTTCCTGTCCGGGATGATCATGCCCAACATCGGTGCTTTTATCGCCTGGGGCTTCATCACGGCACTCTTCATCCCGGCGGGCTTCTTCCCCAACGAGGAGCTCGGTAAGCTCGTCGGTCCGATGATCACGTACCTCCTTCCGCTCCTGATCGGCTACACCGGCGGCCGCATGGTCCACGGGGTGCGCGGCGGCGTAGTGGGCGCGGTGGCCACCATGGGTGTGATCGTCGGTACGGACATCCCCATGTTCATCGGCGCCATGATCCTGGGCCCGCTCACGGCCTGGCTCATGATGAAGGCCGATAAGATTTGGGAAGGCCGCGTCAAGCCCGGCTTCGAAATGCTGATCGACAACTTCTCCGCCGGCATCCTGGGCGCCATCATGGCGGTGGTCGGCATGCTGGTGGTCGGCCCCGTGGTGAAGGCATTCAGCAACGGCGCCAGCGCCGTGGTCGAATTCCTCGTCATCAACGGCCTGCTGCCCTTTACCAGCATCTTCATTGAGCCTGCCAAGGTCCTGTTCCTGAACAACGCCGTCAACCACGGCATCCTCACGCCCCTGGGCACTCAGCAGGCGCTCGAGCAAGGCAAGTCCATCCTGTTCCTGCTCGAGGCCAACCCCGGCCCGGGCCTCGGCGTCCTGCTCGCCTACTCGTTCTTCGGCAAGGGCCTGGCCAAGGCGTCCGCGCCGGGCGCTGCCATCATCCAGTTCGTCGGCGGCATCCATGAGATCTACTTCCCGTACGTCCTCATGAAGCCGATGATGATCCTCGCCGCAATCGGCGGCGGCATGACCGGCATCTTCACCCTGGTGGTCACCGGCGCCGGCCTGCGGTCCCCGGCCGCCCCTGGCAGCATCATTGCCGTCTACGCCGCAACCGCACGCGACAGCTACGTCGGCGTGACGCTGTCCGTGCTGTTCGCCACCACGGTGTCCTTCCTCATCGGCTCGGTGATCCTGAAGGCCAGCAAGGCGCCCGCCGAAGACGAACTTGACCAGGCCACCCACCGGATGGAAGCCCTGAAAGGCAAGAAGAGCTCGGTTTCCGCAGCCCTGATCGGTGAGGGTGTGGGTGCCAGCGGCGTCGCCGTCCTGGCCAACCCGATCAAGAACATCGTCTTTGCGTGCGACGCCGGCATGGGCTCCAGCGCGATGGGCGCCTCCGTGCTTCGCAACAAGATCAAGGCCGCCGGGTTCCCGGACGTCAAGGTCACGAACTCGGCCATTGCGAACCTCAGTGACACGTACGACGTCGTCATCACGCACCAGGACCTGACCGAGCGGGCTAAGCCCGCCACCAGCAGCGCCGTGCATGTGTCCGTGGACAACTTCATGAACAGCCCGCGCTACGACGAGGTCGTGGAACTGGTCAGGTCGAGCAACGCGGACCAGGATGCCGCCGCCGCCGCTGGTGCGCCTGCCGCCGGCGCCGCACCTGCCGCCGGGGCAGCCGCTGCCGCTGCCGCCGTCGACACTTCGGAGGCCCCCACAGAAGCCGCGGCCGGCCCCGCGGACATCCTGGTGGCCGACAGCGTTGTCCTCACGGGCGCTGCGACCACACGCGACGCCGCGATCGACGAGGCCGGGCAGCTCCTGCTGGCCCGCGGCGCCGTCGACTCCGGCTACGTGGACGCCATGCACGAACGCGAGGAATCCGTCTCCACCTACATGGGCAGCTACCTCGCCATCCCGCATGGAACTAACGCCGCGAAGGACCACATCATGAAGTCCGCGGTCTCGGTGATCCGCTACCCGAACGGCATCGACTGGAACGGCAAGGAAGTGAAGTTCGTGGTCGGCGTCGCCGGTGTCAACAACGAGCACTTGCAGATCCTGGCCTCGATCGCCAAGGTCTTCACCAACAAGGCCCAGGTGGCGCAGCTGGAGGCGGCCACGACGGTCGATGAAGTGCTGGCCCTGTTTGGAAAGGTCAATTCCTAGTGAAGGCTGTTCATTTCGGAGCCGGGAACATCGGGCGCGGGTTTGTGGGCTTGCTGCTGCACGGGGCGGGGTATGAGGTGGTGTTCGCGGACGTCGCGGACGCCCTCATCAGCCAACTGGCCGCCGCGGACCGCTATCAGGTCCACGAGGTGGGGGACAACCCTGCCGTCCTCACGGTCGACAACTTCCGGGCGCTGAACTCCGGCACCCAGGAAGCCGCCGTCGTCGCAGAGATTGCGACGGCGGACATCGTCACCACCGCCGTGGGGCCGCACATCCTGAAGTTCGTGGCGCCGCTGATCGCCAAAGGGATCGCGGCCCGCGCCGCCGGGCTGGCGCCGCTGCAGGTGATGGCGTGCGAGAACGCCATCAATGCGACCGACATCCTGAAGTCCGAGGTCGCTGCCCAGTGGGATCCGGCCGCCGGCTCCCTGGACGCTGCCGCCGTGTTCGCCAATACGGCGGTGGACCGGATTGTGCCCAACCAGGAGGCCGGGCAGGGTCTGGACGTGACGGTGGAGACGTTTCATGAGTGGGTGATTGACCGCACTCCCTTCGCCGGGCAGGAGCCGGTGATCCCGGGAGCGACCTTCGTGGACGACCTCGCGCCGTACATCGAGCGCAAGCTGTTCACGGTGAACACGGGACACGCCGCGGCGGCCTACTTTGGTTTCGAGGCCGGCCTCGGCAAGATCGCCGAGGCCATGGCCGACCAGGACGTCGCGGCCGACGTGCGCGCCGTCCTGGACGAGACCAAGGAGCTCCTGGTGGCCAAGCACGGCTTCAACCGGGCCGAACAGGAGGCCTACGTGCAGAAGATCCTGGGCCGCTTCGCCAACCCGCACCTGCCGGACACCGTCAACCGGGTAGGCCGTGCCCCGTTGCGCAAACTCAGCCGGAACGAACGCTTCATCGGACCCGCCGCAGAGCTGGCCGAGCGCGGCATCGTCCCGGAAGCGCTGCTCGGGGCAATCGCCGCGGCCTTGCGGTTCAACGACCCTGCCGACGCCGAGGCCGTGGAGCTAGCTAAAATCCTGTCCGCGTCCACGCCGGACGAGGCCACGGAAAGGATCACCGGCCTGCCCGCGGGCCACCCGCTGTTCGCCGCCGTCTCCTCCCTCATCGAGGAAGCCAAGGCAGTCGTCTAGCCCTAACCGGAAACGCCGAGCACTGACACCGACGCCGCAGCTCACCTGAGCTGCGGCGTCGCCGTGCTTAAACCCACCACCGAACCCGACGCTCCCTGAGATCCGGCGGGTTTTCCGGTGACGCTCCCGCAGGTCATGAGGGTTTCGGGGTGACGCTCCCGCAGATCCGGCGGGTTTTCTTGTGACGCTCCCGCAGATCCGGCGGGCTTTCTGGCGACGCTCCCGCAGGTCATGGGGTTTTTTTGGTGACGCTCCCGCAGATCATGAGGGAATTGGGGTGACGCTACCGCACGCGACGGACGAACGCGGGTATTCCGTCACCACTGATGAGGGATGGCCTGCGTTCCACGTGCGAAACGTGAGGGAGGGTCTGCCCAATCGGTGCGAAACGTGAGGGAGCGTCGTATCTCGGCGGGTGTCTGGCCCTTGACCATTAGGGCGCCTAACTGTTAGGCTACCTAACTATGAACCCCAGTGCACCGGCAGACCCCGGTCTCCTCGGTCTCGCCCAGGATTTCCGCGAGGCCCTCCGCCACAGCATCTACCTCGTCCGCCGCCTGGACGCGGACGGCGAACTCAGCGCCGCCCAGCTCAGCACCCTGAAGATGCTCATGGACACCGGACCCAGTTCGGACGGCGGCACCGGTGTGCGGGTGGGCGAAATAGCCCGGAACCTCGGCGTTAAAGTTCCCAGCGCCACCGAACAGATCATCAAGCTCGAGCGTGCCGGCCTCGCCCGCCGGGAACCGGACCCCAGCGACTCCCGTGCCGTCCGGGTGACCCTGACCGGGGCAGGCCGCGCCGCCGTCGAAGCCGCCAACGAACGCCGCAACGCTGTCATGGCCGGCATCCTCTCCTCCCTGACGGACGACGACCGCGCCGCCCTCGCGGCCGCCCTGCCCGTCATCGGCAAGATCAACGCGACGCTCCAGGCCTAGGTCTCAACCACGAATTCCCACCATTTTTTCCACTGATTAGGAGTGCCCCCATGCACGGCCAGTCCGCCGACACCCTGCCGGCCGCCGAAGTTACCCTCGAGGCCGAGAAAGCCTCACTGCTCAAACAGCCCAAGGCGGTGTGGGCCACGGCGCTCGCCGCGGTGTTCGCCTTCATGGGCATCGGCCTGGTGGATCCCATCCTGCCAGCGATCGCCAAGAACCTGGACGCCACGCCGAGCCAGGTGTCGCTGCTCTTTACGAGCTACTTCTTGGTCACCGCCGTCGCGATGCTGATCACCGGCTACATCTCGTCCCGGATCGGCGGGAAGCGCACACTGCTGATCGGGCTGGCAGTGATCGTCGTGTTCGCCTCGCTGTCCGGCACGTCGGGCAGCGTGGCTGAGCTGATCGGGTTCCGGGCCGGCTGGGGGCTGGGCAACGCGCTGTTCGTGGCCACGGCGCTGGCCGTGATTGTCGGCGTGGCGAGCGGCGGCGCCGGCACCGCAATCATCCTTTACGAGGCCGCCCTGGGCCTGGGCATCTCCCTCGGCCCGCTCCTGGGCGCAGTGCTCGGCGGCTGGCAGTGGCGCGCACCCTTCTTCGGCACCGCCGTGCTGATGGCCTCCGCGTTCATCGCGCTCATCACCCTCCTGCCCAAGACCCCGCTGCCCGAGCGCAAGGTCCGGCTCCGGGATCCGCTGCTGGCGCTGGGCCACAAGGGGCTCAGGACGACGGCGGCCAGCGGCCTGTTCTACAACTACGGCTTCTTTACCGTCCTCGCCTTCACGCCCTTCATCCTGGGCATGGACGCCTACGGGATCGGCGGTGTGTTCTTCGGCTGGGGCGTCGCCGTCGCCGTCTTCTCGGTGTTTGTTGCCCCCGTGCTGCAGAACCGCTTCGGGGCCGTCCGGGTCCTCACCGGCACCCTGGCCCTGCTGATGCTGGACCTCGTGGGACTGGGCCTGGCCGCCGGGCGCTCGGTGCCCGCCGTCGTCGTCCTCGTCGTCATCTCCGGAGCGCTCCTGGGCATCAACAACACCCTCTACACGGAACTGGCCATGGGGGTTTCGGACTCGCCGCGGCCGGTGGCGTCCGCGGGCTACAACTTCGTGCGCTGGATGGGCGGCGCCCTGGCCCCGTTTGCCGCCGCGCAGCTGGGCGAGCACTTCGGCCCGCAGGTGCCGTTCTACGCCGGGGCGCTGGCCATGGTGGCCGCGATGGCCGTGGTCTTCGGCGGACGCCGCTACCTCGCGGCGCACGAACCGCACGTGGTCTAGCGGCCCCGGCGGGATCCGGGTGCCCGCTCCGGGCACCCGGATCCCGCCGCAGGGTCAGGCCCTGGCCGAACCCTTCGCCGAACCCTTGGGCACGAACAGCGTCTCGGCCTGCTCAAGGGACATGCCGTTGGTCTCGGGCACCTTGAACATCACGAAGAAGAACGACGCCGCCGCAAACAGCGCATACATGGCGTACGTCAGGGGCAGCGAGGCCGCAGCCATGACCGGGAAGCTCAGGGTGATGGCGAAGTTTGCCACCCACTGCGCGGCGGCAGCCAGGCCCAGGGCCCGGGCCCGGATCCGGGACGGGAAGATCTCGCCCAGCAGCACCCACACCAGCGGGCCCCACGAGGCGCCAAAGCTGATGACGAAGACGTTGGCGGCGACCAGCGCCGCAGGCCCCCAGGCGCCGGGCAGGGTAATGGAATCACCGGAGCCGGTGGCCGAGCCGAAGGCCAAGGCCATGGTGCCCAGCGAGAGGGCCATGCCGATGGAACCGGCGAGCAGGATGGGGCGGCGTCCGATCCGGTCCACGAGGGCGATCGCCACCAGCGTCACCAGGATGTTCGTGATGGATGTGGCCACGGAGATCGTGAGCGAATCCTTTTCCTGGAAGCCCACGGCCTTCCACAGGGTGGTGGAGTAGTAGAAGATCACGTTGATGCCGACGAACTGCTGCAGCACCGAGAGAATAATGCCGATCCAGACCACAGGCTTCAGGCCCAGGGCGTCGCCGCGCAGGGACCCCTTCTGGCCCGCGAGCTTGTCCTCCTCGATGGCAGCCTTGATCTCGCGCAGGTGGCGGTCGGAGTCCTCGTCCGGGGCGATCGACTTGAAGACTCTCAGGGCCTCGTCGTCCTTGCCCTTGAAGACTAGGAAACGCGGGGATTCCGGCAGGGTGAACGCGATCCAGCCGTAGATGACGGCGGGGACGGCTCCAGCCAGGAACATCCAACGCCAGGCCTCGATGCCGAGCCACAGGCTCTGGTCCGCGCCGCCGGCGGTGTTGGCGAAGACGGCGTCGGAGAGCAGGGCGGCAAAGATGCCGGTGGTGATGGCAAGCTGCTGGAGCGAGGCCAGGCGTCCGCGGACCTGGCGGGGAGAGATCTCCGAGATGTAGGCGGGTGCGATGACGGAGGCCAGGCCGATGCCCAGGCCGCCGATGAGCCGCCAGAAGATCAGGTCCCAGACGCCGAAGCAGAAGCCGGTGCCGACGGCGCTGGCCAGGAACAGCACGGCGCCCAGCTTCATGGCCGGAATCCGGCCGTAGCGGTCGGCCACCTTGCCTGCGAGGTAGGCTCCCACCGCGCAGCCCAGGAGGGCGACGGCTACGGCGAAGCCCGTCACGGCCTCGCTGAGCGCGAACTCCTCTTTGATGGCGTCGACGGCGCCGTTGACCACCGACGAGTCGAAACCGAAGAGGAAGCCGCCGACGGCACCTGCAACGGCCAGCCAGATGACCCGTTTGGGGATCTTGGCGGTGGTCTGGTCCTGGGTGGTGGTCATGGGGCTCCCTCGGCAACTCGCGGTCCACGGCCTGCGCCGCAGCTACCCAGTCTTACACCGGACGCGGTGCGGCGCCTGTCACACGGCCGGAAAATGTAAGCAAGCTTACACATCTGGCGGTGGCGGCTGCCACGCGGCGCAGGCTTTCAGGCCGACGTCGCAAGTTCGGCCGCGTAGTTCAAAGAAACGGCAACGGCAGCCAGCCCGAAAGACTGACTGCCGTGACGCGTCCGGGCTTGTTGCCGAGAGCGGTTGAGCCTAGTGGGCGGCGGCCGCGGCACCCTCCCTGGCGGCCGTCTTCGGGTCCGTGAGTTTCTTGTTCGGCAGGGCGAACGTGATCAGGAAGGCGATGCCGGTGAGCACTGCGGCAGTAAGCATGACGGCGTCGATCGACTGGGCGAAGCCCTCGGTGATGGGACGGGTCAGCGTGGAGTTGGCGGTGTGCAGCCAGCTGGTGTCATTCAGTGAGTCGTTGTTGGCGCCGTTCTTGAAGAAGTCGTAGAGCTTGGCGTTGGCGGGGTCGGCAGCCACAGCCGGATCCTTGAGCACCTTGAGGTAGTCTGCGTTCTGCGCGGCGTCCTTCATGCCGGCGGCGATCTTGTCCGCGGCGAGGCTGAAGAGCATCGAGATGAACACGGCCGTTCCAACCGCGCCGCCCATGGAGCGGAAGAACGCGGCGGACGACGTGCCGACGCCCATGTCCTTGGACGGAACGGAGACCTGCATGGCCAGCGTCAACGGCTGCATGCAGAAGCCCAGGCCCAGGCCGAAGAACACGGCAATGGCGCCCGGAACCCACAGCGGCGTGTCAACGCCGAGGGAGAGTCCCATGACGACGGCGGCGCCGGTCAGGACCGCGGTGCCCAGGATCGGGAAGATCCGGTACGTGCCGGAGGAAGAGATGGTCCGGCCGGCCGTGATGGAGCCGGTCAGGATGCCCACCGTGAAGGTGATCATCATGAGGCCCGCCTCGGTGGGGGTCAGTCCCTTGACCAGCTGCAGGTACATCGGAAGCATCGCGATGGCGCCGAACATGCCGATGCCGATGATGAAGTTCAGCAGCGACGACAGGCCGAAGGTGGTGTTCCGGAACAGCCGCAGCGGAATCAGCGCGTAGTCGCCGGCGCGCTTTTCGGCCAGCAGGAACGCGATGATGCCCACGACGCCCAGCCCGTAGCAAAGGTAGGAGTTGGTGGAGCTCCAGCCCCAACTGCGGCCCTGTTCGGCGACGAGCAGCAGCGGAACGATCGCCAGGGTGATGGCGGCGGCGCCCCAGTAGTCGATCTTTTGCTTCACGTGCTTGGCCGGGAGGTGCAGGTACATGAACACCACGGCCAGGGCGGCGAGGCCGATCGGCAGGTTAATGAGGAAGACCCAGCGCCAGCCGTCGATCCCGAGGATGGTCTCGGTGCCCGCGAAGGCGCCGCCGATCACCGGCCCCAGGACGGAGGAGATGCCGAACACCGACATGAAGTAGCCCTGGAACTTGGCGCGGTCCTTGAGCGCCACGATGTCGCCGATGATGGTCAGCGCGAGGGCCAGGAGGCCGCCGGCACCCATGCCCTGGATGCCGCGGGCAATGGCGAGTTCGGTCATCGAGTGGACCGACCCGGCGTAGAGCGAGCCGGCCAGGAAGATCAGGATGGCGATGAGGTACAGCGGGCGGCGTCCGAAGATGTCGCTGAGCTTGCCGTAGAGCGGCGTGCTCACTGTGGACGTGATGAGGTAGGCGGTGGTGGCCCAGGCCTGCAGCGACAGGCCGTCGAGGTCGTTGGCGATCGTGTAGATCGAGGTGGACACGATCGTCTGGTCCAGCGACGACAGGAACATGCCGAGCATGAGTCCAACCATGACGGTGACGGTCTGACGGTGGGTCAAGACCTCTCCCGCGGCGCGCACGGAGGTGGTTTTGGACATGACTGCTCCAAGGGAAGTGTGGGGTTTAAGCGGATAGTTGCTTTCAGTAACTATGTTACGGCCAGAAATGGTCCCGCTGGTACCACCAGGAGAAGAAAGACCTCAGCGCTCGAGCAGAATTCCGTCCGGATCGCACCAGATCAGGGCGCCGGGGCGGACGGCCACGCCGTCGAGCTCCAGCGGCACGTCGATTTCGCCGGCGCCGGCCTTGGCACTCTTGCGCGGGTTGCTGCCCAGCGCCTTCACTCCAAGCGGCAACTCGGAAATCGCCACCCGGTCCCGGATGGCGCCATTGATGACGACGCCGGACCAGCCGTTCGCCACGGCGCTCGCCGCAATGAGGTCCCCCATCAGGGCCGTGCGGAGGGAACCCGCGCCGTCCACCACCAGGACGGAGCCGTTGCCGGGAGTGGCCAGCACGGACTTGACCAGGGCATTGTCCTCGAAGCACCGGATGGTCCGGACGGGGCCGCTGAAATGGGTGTGGCCGCCCAGGGACTGGAATTGCAGAGACACGGAGTCGAGCTCCGTGCCGCGCTCGTCGTAGAGGTCGGCGGTATTGACGGCGGAAGCGTTCACGGATTCTCCTAGTTGTTGAAAGCGGAAGGTAGCAGCGGTTTCACCCCCGAGACTCGCACATGTGACTGCATTTTGCCGAGTCTCGGGGCGCAGAAGAATCATTTGGAACTATCTTTTGCTGCACGGCCTCCAGGTCTTTCCGCCGGGCGCATAGCAGCGGGGACCGGTGTACCCCGGATACGGGTTGGGCGCCGGAGCCGGAGCCACGTACACCGGTGGCACGTAGGGGGCCGGCGCCGGGGGTACGTAGGGCGCCGGGGCGGGCGCCGGGGGTACGTAGGGCGCCGGGGCGGGGGGCAGATTGCGGATCCGTTCGGCCTCCGCTGCGGCAGCCTGCGCGGCAGCGGCCGCCGCAGCGGCTTCTCGGGCCTTCCGTGCGGCTTCGGCTGCGGCAGCATCGGCGATTTGCTTCTTCTTTGTGCCAATGGCGGTCTGTCTGGCCGACCCGGCTGCAGTCGCCGCGGCCAGCCTGCTGACGAGCGCCGCCATCTTGGCAGGCTTGTATGCCGACCAGTGGATAAGCTTCTTGGCGCTGGACTCGGCTTTGAGCGCCGCCACGGCTGCGAGAGCCGTAACCAGTGCGGCATGGCCCTTGTCTAGATCTGACACGGAAGTCGTAAGAGGGGCCGCAACTAGGGCATCTACAGCAGCCGCGGCGCTCTCAATCCGCTGCGCCGGCAGGCAAGGGATGCTGGCCGAGTTCAGGCCGACCCCCCGAGTCCGGGCCTCGTCGAAGGCCGCAACCACCGGAGGATAGAACTTCCGGTTGGGTTCGAACAGAACGGGAACTCCCAGGCCCAGCCGGGCGATTTCGGCGTTGACTAGCTTGCCGCTTGAGTCAAAGACCCCGGCCAAGGTGCGTCCGTACTTGTCTAGGGGCTCGGCGTCGAGTTCGAGCCTGACCTGGGCGCCAACCGGCAACAGCTGTTCGAGGCCCTTGGTCGCTTCTGGTCCCATACACTCCACGGGCGCGTTCGGGTCCTTAGTTTCCGGAGTGTCAACGTTCAGAAGCCGAACAGTTTTTTCCTCCCCGTTTATTGAGGCCTTGAAAGTGTCGCCGTCGATGATGCGCACGACAGTGGCCGGGGCTGAGCCAGAGCCGGTGTCTGCCTTTGCGGCAGGTTCTGTCTGGGCAGCGGTGCCGGAGTTGCAGCCGCTGAGTGCCAGAACCGCCGCCAGGGCAAGTCCGGCGGCCTGAGTTCGGGCGCCGTAGCCCGACTTTGGTGACAACAAGATAGATTCCCCCGCGGAATGAGTGATGATGACTTACTCCAAAATTGGAGGTTCATCGATGACCTTACTGTGCCGGAACGGAAATCTGCCCGATTCCCGGCCCCGGCAGAAGGCCTCCCCGCGATAGTCTGGCCGCACTGATACGTATGCCTGAACATGTCCGGTCATCAGTTCCAGGGGGAGCCATGAGCATGTCCGATACCACCGCGCCGGCGCTCGCTGAACCTGAACGCCGCGTCCGCCCCGTCTGGACCGCCGGCGTCGTGCTGGTCAACGTCGGCATCAACGCTGCGTTCTTCGGCCCGCTCCAGGTGCTCCTTGGGCAGCAGGCGGCAGCGTTCAGCGAGCCTGACAAGGAAGCCATCCTTGCCCTCGTGACGGGTGCGGGTGCAGTCGTCTCACTCGTCGCCAACCCGCTCTTTGGCGCCTTCAGCGACCGCACCACGTCCCGCAGGGGCCGCCGGGTGCCGTGGGTGATCTTCGGAGCGGTCCTGGGCGCCGCCGCGCTGAGCGGGCTGGCGGAGGCCCCGAATGTCGCCGTCATGACGCTGCTCTGGTGCCTCGTCCAGGCCGGCTGCAACGGCGCCTACGCGGCCATTACCGCCGCCATTCCGGACCGGGTGCCCGTCGCGCAGCGCGGCACGGTGGGCGGTCTTGCCGCCATGGGGCAGACCATCGGGATCCTGGCGGGGGCACTGATCGCCGCCGCCGTCACCGGAGATTTCGCGGCGGGTTACGTCGTCTGCGCCGTGGCGCTGCTCGCCGGCGTCGTGCTTTATTTCTTCAAGAACGACGACGTCCCGTTGCCTCCGGCGGCCAGGCCGCCGTTCGCTCTGGTGACCTTTCTGCGTGGCTTCTGGATTTCCCCGGTCCGCTACCCCGATTTTGCGTGGGCCTGGCTGACGCGCCTGCTGGTGAACATCGGCAACCACATGGTCACCCTCTACCTGCTCTTCTTCCTCAACGACGCCGTGCGTGTCCAAGAAACCGAGGGGATCAAGCCCGAGGTTGGCGTCTTGATCCTGACCGGGCTGTACGCGGTCATGGTGATCGTCACCAGCGTGATCGGCGGCCGGCTGAGCGACCGCATGGGCCGGCGGAAGCCGCTGGTCATCCTCTCGTCCGCGGTGATCGCCGCCGCCGCCCTGATCCTGGCGTTCGCACCGACCTGGCCGGGTGCGCTGGTTGGCGCGTCGGTGCTGGGCATTGGCTTCGGCTGCTATCTGGCGGTGGATTTCGCCCTCATCACGGAGGTGCTTCCGACGGCGCTGAACCGGGGCAAGGATCTCGGCGTCATCAACATCGCCAACTCGCTGCCGCAAGTGCTGGCCCCACTCATCGCGTTTCCCTTCGTGGCCTTCTGGGGCGGCTATGTCGCCTTGTACGTGGCGGCGGCCCTGATCGGGCTTCTCGGAGCCGTGTTCGTGGTGAAGATCAAGGGGGTGGACTGAGGGCGGCGGGCCCTTCCCGGAGGGTACGGAAGCCCCTGCCGGCCAGCCGTCCGCCCAGTTCGGTGGCGTATAGTGGACGGCAATTGCCGCGGCTGCGCTGTGGGGAGATACCTCCGGCTGCCGAGAAAAACGACATCCGGAACGGTGCTGATGCCTGACTTTCACTCAGATCTTCCACCGATGGCCCCTCCGCCCACTCTGCCCCGGCAGCGTCTCCGCTATTTACGGATTTTGGACGTTGCCGCGGGGTTTGCGCGCAAGGGCCTGGACTCGGTGGTCCTTTCCGAGGTGGCGGCCAAGGCGGATGTTCCGCTGGGGACCCTTTACCGCTACTTTCCCTCGGCCACCCAGCTGGTCCTGGCGCTCTACCGCAAACAACTGGGTGACCTGCACGCGGGGAGCTCGCCCCCGGCCGGAAAAGCCGCGGGCAAAGTTGCGGCCCCGGACCTGGCGGGCGTAACGATGGAGATCTTCCACATGCGCCTGATGCAGCCTGCGGTGGAACAGTGCCTCAGCCGAGCGATGTACGTCAAGGATACGGACACCACGCGGCTGCTGCGGGACATCGATGCCACAGCCGAGAAAGCAGTGACAGCTGCGTGCGGCGACGCCGCCGTTGCCCGGGTCCTGTTGCTGACAGTCACGGGACTGGTCCAGGCCGTCCGCTGCCGCCGGCTCTCCCTGTTCGAAGCGGAAGAAGACTTGAAGAAGGCCTGTTCGCTCCTGCAGCGCGCGCAGGAAGCGGCGTAACTGGTCTAGACCAAAGCTGCCACAAAAGTCCCCATACGCGTGATCTGGCTCACTAATCCTACGGAAAACCTTCCCCTGAGCTGAGGGACGGCCCTGGGGTGGCGCAAGCGGCAGAATTCGTTGCTTACCATTACTGGACCGGAGACGGCTGATCAGCAGCTCCGGGGGTTCCGCCGGCTACCGCCACCTCTGGTTGCCACCGACGCCCCGCCAGACCAACTCGGGCACCCCCTGTGCCCGAGCTTCCCCGAGCCGTGCGCCCACGGTGATTCCCAGGAGACAACGACGTGTCCACTGAAACCATCATTCCTGCCGCTTCCGCTTCCCCGGCCGAGACAGTTGCCGCGCTCAGCGACGAGGAAATCTTCGCATCCCACCAGGGCGGGAAGCTTTCGATTTCCAGCACCGTCCCACTCGCCAGCAAGCGCGACCTCTCCATTGCCTACACGCCAGGCGTCGCCCAGGTGAGCCGGGCCATCCACGCGGATCCGGAGCTCGCCAAGACCCTCACATGGGCCCAGCGCCTGGTGGTCGTCGTCAGTGACGGCACGGCTGTTCTGGGCCTGGGCAACATCGGTGCGAGTGCCTCGCTGCCCGTGATGGAGGGCAAGTCCGCACTCTTCAAGGCCTTCGGAGAGCTCGACTCCATCCCGCTGGTCCTCAACACCACCGACGTCGACGAAATCGTCGAGACGCTCGTGCGGCTGCGCCCGAGCTTCGGTGCCGTCAACCTCGAGGACGTGGCCGCTCCCCGCTGCTTCGAGCTCGAGGAAAAGCTCATCGAGGCCCTGGACTGCCCGGTCATGCACGATGACCAGCACGGCACCGCCGTCGTCGTCCTCGCGGCCCTCACCAACGCCGCCAAGGTCACCGGCCGGACGCTCGACAGCCTGCGCGTGGTTGTCTCCGGCGCCGGGGCCGCGGGCATCGCCGTCGCCGAAATCCTGCTGACCGCAGGGATCGGCGACGTCGTCCTCCTGGACTCGAGGGGCGCGATCAGCAAGGACCGTGCGGACATCGCCGCCGACCCGGCCAGCAAGAAGGCCGAACTCGCCGCCCGCAGCAACCCGCGCGGCGTAACCGGCGGCCCGGGCGAGGCGTTGCTCGGCGCGGACGTGTTCGTTGGCGTCTCCTCCTCCCGACTGGACGAGGAACACCTCAAGCTGATGAACCACAGCTCGATCGTCTTCGCCCTGTCCAACCCCGACCCGGAAGTCCTCCCGGAGGTCGCCAGCAAGTACGCGGCCGTCGTCGCCACCGGCCGCAGCGACTTCCCGAACCAGATCAACAACGTCCTGGCCTTCCCCGGCATTTTCCGCGGAGCCCTCGACGCCGGCGCCCGCCGGATCACGCCGGCCATGAAGCTCGCCGCGGCCCGGGCCATCGCCGAACTGGCGGAGGACGATCTGTCCGCCGACTACATCGTGCCCAGCCCGCTCGACCCGCGCGTGGCCCCCGCGGTCTCCGCAGCGGTTGCGGCGGCGGTCGAGGCCGAGTAGTTCAGCACGGTCAGCGGTCAACAGGCCGGACGACGGCGGCGCTTCCCTTGGGGGCGCCGCCGTTGCCGTTCTGCCGCTCTAATGACCCGGTGGGGTGGCCTGGTGCCATCGCGGATGGGGCCCGGTGCGGCGCGGAGGGATGGCGCGGCCTAGACTGGGGCCATGAACCCCGAGGCTGTCGTCACCGCGCTCTGCGGCCTGGCCATTCTGGTGGGCGTGGCAGGAACGGTCATCCCCGTGCTGCCCGGCAGCATCCTGATCGGGTTGAGCCTGCTCGGTTGGGCGCTGTGGGGCGGCGCCGGGACCACGGGCTGGGTAGTCTTCGGGATCGGCCTGGTATTCGTCCTGGCCGGGATGGCCGCCGGCGCCGTCCTGACCGGCCGGAAACTCAAGCAGCACAGCATCCCGAGCCGTTCCGTGATGGTGGGAATCGTGTTCGGCGTGGTGGGCATGTTCATCATCCCTGTCGTGGGGCTGTTCGCGGGCTTCGCGGCAGGGCTCCTGCTCAGCGAGCTGCAGCGCACGCGGGTGGTCGGTACGGCGGTGGCCTCGAGCTGGGCGGCGCTGAAGGCCACGGGCCTGGGCATGATCGTGGAGTTCGGCCTCGCATGCCTCGCCGCGAGCACCTGGGTGGTCGGCCTCTGGGTTGCCTCGACCGCCTAGCAGCGCGCTGCCGGCCGAACTACCATAAGGGCATGAGCGTCGGACATGGAGACTCCGCCTCCTACATGGCCACTGACCACCTCCCCGGCCCCCTAACCGCCGGCCACTCATGCGCGGGGCACACCGGCAACGGCCAATTCGGCGGGGCTCCGCGGCAGCGCAGGCCGTACACCGACGCCCGCGACCTGACGCCTTTCCGCAAAGCCGTAGTCCGCACGCCCGTCCGCGGCTTGGCCGTCGACGTCGGCGGCGTGGTGAACGGACTCATCGCCGGCCGGATCCCCGGAACGTTGGCTGCCGAAGGCGGAGTGCCACGGCTGGGCAGGATCGGCGGCCGGATGCCAGGCCGGACAACGAAAGCGGTGCACGCCGCCGTCTTCGGCAGCACCGACCCGGACCGCCTCATCACGCTGGCCCGCACCTACCCCGGCTGGGCCGGCGTCTGCTACCTCATGGCCGGGCTGCTGGAGTACTCCCACGGCGGCCACTTGCGCGCCGCCGAGCTCCTGCAGCATGGCCTCAGTCTCCGCAACGACACCGACGCCAACCGTTACGCGTCCGTGTACCTCGCCGGCGTGGTCACCAGGGTAGAAGTGGCAGAGCGGATCGAGGTTCCCGTGCTCTTCAGCGAGGAAGCCGTCTTCCTTGCCCTCTCCCACTCCCTGCGCGAAACCGGCCAGCCGGAAGCGGCGCTCGCTGCACTGGACGGCCTGCCGCCCTCGCTGCCGCTGGCGCTGGCACGGTGCTCCCTCGCCGCCGAACTGGGGCGCGACGTGGAGGTGCTGGCTGACACCGAGGGGCTGATGAATGCTGACGATCTGGCCGCCGCGCTTTTGCTGGTACGCGCCCGGTCCTTGCGCAGAATCGGGGCCTACAGCGCGGCCCGCTCGGACCTGCAGGAGGTACTGCGGCGCCGGAAGACGAGCATTGCCCTGCGCAGCGATGCACTGACGGACCGAGCCCTGCTCCTCTTGGACGCCGGCCGCAAAACCCTCGGCAGGGACTGGCAGCGCCGGAAATCGGCGCAGGTGGACGTGGTGAAGGCCATCCGCAAGGACGCGGAAATGCACGAACTCTGGGACCGCGAATACGGGAGCACGGAGAACGACTGACAGGCTCCCGCACCATCCAGGGGTCAAATACGCGTATTGACTACCCTTGCGGGGCTCCGTGACGGGAGGTACAAACAAGGCATGAGAGATGCGGTGGAGCGCTGGATGCAGCACTACATCACGGCGTGGACGACGAATGATCCCGAGGACATCCGGGCGCTGTTTACGGAGGACGCCGTCTATGCGACGAGTCCCGAGGAACCCGAACCCTGGGAGGGCCGGGACGCCATTGTGGAGCACTGGATCGCCGGGCGCGATGAACCGGACGACTGGACATTCGAGTGGAAGCTTCTGGGCGTCGACGGGGGCCGGGCGTTTGTGCAGGGCCTCACCACGTACCGCGGCAACAGCCGGAGTTATGACAACCTGTGGGTCATCCAGCTGACCGCAGACGGCCGCGCGTCGTCCTTCACCGAGTGGTACATGCAGCGCAAGTAACCGCCATGGTTTTCGGCCTCAGGCGTGCTTCATGGCTGCACTGACGGCCGGCACGATCTGTTCGGCGAGCAGCAGGGCACCCAGGATCACCATGATGATCCCGCTGGCCAGCGTCACCCGACTGGCCAGGCCCGGCCGGGCCTGCAGCAGGTTCCTGGCCAGCAGTGCCACACAGCTGTAGATGACCGCCACCAGCAGCACAAACGTGAGCCCGAGCAGCCCGGACTGGACCGGAACCGGCAATGCGGCGTCAGGGCTGACGAACTGCGGAACCAGGGCAACGAAGAACAGCAGGCCCTTGGGATTGATCCCGCTGATGCCCATGCCCTGGAGGAAGATCCGGAATTGGCTCGCGGGGGCGGCCGCCGGCACACCTGCCGTGCCGCTGCCAAAGCTTGCACCGCGCCAGGACCGCAGGGTGCTGAAGCCCAGCCACAGCAGGTAGAGGGCGCCGGCTGCCGTCAGCCAGTCGAGCAGCCCGGGTAGCCCGGCCAGCAGCGCCGCCAGGCCCAGCACGAGAAGCACGGTATGGAGGGCGTAGCCGCCGCACAAGCCGGCGACGGCGGGAGCGAAGCTGCGCTGCCTCAGCCCGGCAGCGATTGAATACGCCCAGTCGACGCCGGGGGTGCAGGCCAGCGCGACGGCGACAACCAGGAAGGCGAGGAAAAGCTGGGGGTTCATGCCGGGCTCCAGAAGTGAGGCACCTCGTAGTAGGTACAGGGAAAACTCTAGGTAATTTCGGCGCGGAAGTGTTCGCGTATCTACCAGGCAGAAACGGTGTTTGGGTAAGATAATTGCGTGATTGACGGTATTGACAGAAGTATTTTGCGCCATCTCAAAACGGACGGGAGAATGACCGCCACGGCTCTGGCGTCAAAGGTGGGGCTGACCGTGGCGCCGTGCCACCGGCGGCTGCGGGATTTGGAGAGCACCGGGGTCATCCGCGGTTACCGCGCCGACATTGACCCGGCCGCCGTGGGGCTCGGGTTCGAAGCGATCGTGTTCGTGACCTTGCGCCAGGTGGACCGCTCCACAATGGAGGTCTTCGAGCGGCGAGTGGCGGACAATGCCAACATCGTGGAGGCGCAGAGGCTCTTCGGCTCGCCCGACTATCTGCTCAAGGTCATCGCGGAAGACCTTCCGTCCTACCAGCGCTTCTACGACAGCGAGCTGACCTCCCTGCCCGGCGTCGAACGCCTGACGTCCACGCTAGTCATGAAGAACCTGAAGGCCAATGCCGGGCCGCCGGTGTAGGCCTTGTCCGCCAGTGCGGTCAGGCCCCCAGCAGTCCCGTGGTCCGGTAGGAGATGACTTCGCGCAGGAACATGCTCGTTGAGGTCCGGATGATGCCGGGGCAGAGCCGGATTTCCTCGGACACGCGGTAGAGATCGTCCGGGCTTTTCGCCACCACCCGGATCAGGAGATCCGTGTCGCCGGCCGGGGCATGGCATTCGAGCACTTCCGGGATGGTGCGCAGGGCCGCGATCGCCTCGTTCAGGTGGCTCTGGTCCAGCTCGGCGCTCACCACGGCCCCCACGCCGCGGCCCAGGGCGGATGGCAGGACCCGGCTGCTGTTGGGCCGCAGCGCACCCGAGGCCGACATCCGCTCCAAGCGGGACTGGACGGTGCCGCGGGCCAGGCCCAGCTTCTGCGCCAGCACCATGATCGGGACGCGGGGGTCCTCGTCCAGTGCGGCTAGGATCCGTCGGTCCGTCGCGTCCAGCTCCTGCAAAATGATCACTTCCTGCTCGCTGTTCCGGCCCCTGTTGGTCATATTGACCACTCGCAATGCCGACCGTTGCACCAACTGTAGGGCTTCTGCTCAAATAATGGCAACAAAGGGCGCGGCTACCGCCACGGCCCGGAAGGCTACGGGCACCCCGGCACACCAACCGGACCCCGGACGAGGCTCCCGCAAAGAACCCGCCGCTGGTTGACTCTTGTTCACGCATCGTCATTCCACACGGCAAGAGCCCCTGAGCTACCGACGTCGGATTTTCCGAAGTCATCGGTAGCTGAGGGGCTCTTGTGCTGTTCGGCATAGGCTGGTGCCATGACCTCAGCCGGCCGCTTTGCCCCCAGCCCGTCCGGTGAACTGCACGTGGGCAACCTTCGGACAGCAATCCTCGCATGGCTTTTTGCCCGTTCCACCGGCCGGAGATTCCTGATGCGGGTGGAGGATCTGGACCGCGCCCGGGCCGGTGCGGAGGCGGAGCAGCTCCGCGATCTTGCGGCGATCGGCGTGACCTGGGACGGCGGCGTCGTACGCCAGACGGACCGCGAGCACTTGTATGCCGGGGCGATCGCCCGGCTGGCAGCGGCTGGCCTGACGTACGAGTGCTTTTGCACCCGCCGCGAAATTCAGGAGGCGCCGTCCGCGCCGCACGCCCCGCAGGGCGCCTACCCGGGGACGTGCCGGAATCTCTCCGAGGCGGAACGCGAGCTTAAGCGGGCCGTCCGGCCGGCGGCCATCCGCCTTCGTGCCGCCGTGGTGGAGGGGACAGTGCAGGATCTGCTGCATGGGAGTTACACCGGGGTGGTGGACGACTTCGTGCTCCGGCGCAACGATGGCGTGACTGCATACAACTTGGCGGTGGTGGTGGACGACGCCGGGCAGGGGATTGACCAGGTGGTCCGCGGCGATGACCTGCTGCCCTCGACGCCGCGGCAGGCCTATCTGGCCAAACTCCTGAATATGCCGCTTCCGGAATATGCCCACGTGCCGCTCGTGGTCAACACCCACGGGGTCCGGCTGGCCAAACGTGACGGCGCAGTCACGCTCGCGGATCTGGCCCTGGCAGGGGTCGGAAACGACGACGTGCGGGACGCGCTCCTGGCGTCCCTCGGGCTTCCGGCCGGTCCGCTGGAGCATGCCCTGGCCCACTTTGACCCTGCCGCGCTCCCGCGGGGACAGTGGGTGTGGCCCGGCGTGGGCAGCCGCGGCGCGTAGGCTGGATTTATGACCGAGTCCCCGCACGCCCAGCACCGCTTCACTGTCGAGACAGCCAAGGTCCTGGCCGAGGTGGCGCACAACCGCCAGAAAGACAAGCTCAAGCGGCCGTACCGGGAGCATGTGCTCGCCGTCGGGGACGCCTTGGCGGACTTCGACGACGACATCAGGATCGCGGGGTACCTGCACGACATAGCCGAGGACACCCCGATGACGCGGCAGGCGTTGCTGGACATGGGAGTGTCAAAGCGGGCGGCCGACATTATTGAGCGCGTCACGAAGCGCTTCCACGAAAACCCTGACGACTACCAGGCGGGCATCCGCTACATCGCCGAAGACCACGACGCCACCCTGGTCAAAATCGCCGACAACGCCCACAACTCGCTGCCCGAGCGGGTCCAGGCGCTGGCGGAGAAGTGGCCGGACAAGCCGCCCGTCACCCGTTACAACGAGGCCCGACCGGTGCTTTTCGCCGCCGTCCCCGTGGCGGAGACCCGCAAGATCCTGGCGCGGATCAACCCGTGGCTGCTTGAGGAACTCGACGCCCTGAGCGGTGCAGCCGACTAGCGGATGCCTTCCCATAAGGCCAGTTCCCAGGCGCGGGGATCGTTCACCACGCTGCGCCTGACGTCGAAGCGCATGGTGGCCCGGCGGCCGGGTCGGTATTCCGGCCAGCCCGGGTCCCCGGTGGCGGCGAAGGACACCCAGGCCGCGTGCATGGAGTCGGCCAGATCCTGCGGAGGGGCCTCGCCCAGGAGCGGGCCGAACAGCCGTTCATTCTTGTCCAGGGTGTCAAAGACAAACGGCACCTCCAGGCCATGGACCGCGCCGAGGCCCGGAGCGGCCCAGGCAAACTCGTACATATAAGTGCCCGCGCCGTTGCCGAGCGCCGCGTTCGCATGGGCCTCGGCCAGGCGGATGGCCGGGATCCGCACCCACCAGTCGGTCTGCACCGCGGCAAGAAGGTCGCCGGGGCCGGCGCCGGGATAGCGGGCCCGGTAGGCGTCGAGCGCGGCCTGGACCGGGAGGCCGTAGGCGGCCGGCGGCGGAAAGCCCTCAATGCTGTCCGTGCCGCTCAGGCTCTCTTCCGTAACCCTGGCCAGCACGCCGGTGATCGCGAGGAACAGTTTCCAGTCCTCGGTGTTGGTGCCGACGATCACGTCGACGTGCGCGCCGGCGCCAGCGCCGATCCGGTCCATCGGGCGGTGCGGAACAACCTCGCCGTCGATTACCGGCTGCCAAGGCATCAGGCTGGCCGCGACGTCGCGGCCCCAGTGCTCGGGGCCTGGATGTGCCAGCAGTTCCGCCTTCAGCTCCGCCTGCGCCGCCAAGAGCCGCTGGACGGGGACCGCCGCGATGGCCTCGCGCGTCTGCGGAACCCCCAGCTTCACAGCGAGGGACCGGCCGATCCGCTCCGCGGCGGGGGCGGGGAGCACGTGATGGGCTGCCCCGCTCTGCAGGATGGCCCGCCGGAACAAACCTTCCGCCCGGGGCATGGAGAGGAGGACGCCGATGCTCATGGCCCCGGCCGACTCTCCAAAGACTGTGACGTTGCCCGGGTCACCGCCGAAGTCAGCGATGTTGTCCCGGACCCACTCGAGGGCCGCGATCTGGTCGAGCAGGCCGAAGTTGGCGTGCCCGTCTCCGAGGCAGAGAAACCCGTCGGCCCCCACCCGCCAATTGATGACGACGCACACGACGCCGTCCCGGGCGAAGTTCCGGCCGTTATAGGAGGCTGTGGAGCCGAATTCGAAGGCGCCGCCTTGGATCCAGACCATCACCGGGAGGCAGGCGGTTCCTGCACCATTCCCCGTCGCACCGGGCGTCCAGATGTTGAGGTTCAGGCATTCGTCCCCGGTCAGGCCGCTGTCCCAGGCTGAGCCCGCACTCAGCGGCGGAGCAACCTGCGGAGGTGACGCGCCGTAGTGGGTGGCGTCGCGCACACCGGTCCACGGCTCAACCGGCCGCGGCGGGAGGAGCCTGTTGGGCCCCGACGGCGGAGCCGCGAACGGGATGCCTAGGAAGGAACGGATGCCGTCGTTTTTCGTCCCGCGTAGCGTGCCGTGCAAGGTGGTGACTACAGCGTCCATGGTCATAGCCGCCACTCTTCTGGGTGCCGGGGGCGCCGGAAAGGGCCGAAGGTCACCGCCCGGAGGGCTGCGGCCCTGGGCTGCCGAATCCTGCATCCAATGCGGACGCCAGGGGGCGCCGCCCGCGCCACAGCAGTGCAATGTAGGCCAGATCGAAGATGCTGCAGAGGCCGCCGAGCCCCAGGATAAGCGGCGAGTTCCCCAGCCAGCCGAACGCGATGGTGGGGGCCAGCGTGCCGATCCATTTGGCGACGCCGATCAGCAGCGACTGCCCGCGGAGCCCGGCGCGCGCCGCGAACATGGCGATGAACAGCCCGGACATCAGCAGGTTCTGCAGGAAGGCCGAGTACCGGGAAGCCTGTGTCCAGTCGAATTCCACTACGAAGAGCCACTGCACCACGAACGAGGTCAGGCCCAGCAGCAGCGCCCAGCCGATGAAGAGCCTGCGCGTCACCCAGGCCGGCAGTTCCGCACGGCCGAACCTCAGGAACGTGAAGACGATGGCGATATCCGCCAGCCCCCACACGATGTTGAAGACCCCCTGGGCCGAGATTCCGGTGGCGACAGCGCGGGACGCGTACAGGACCTCCCAGGCGAAATTCAGCCCCAGGGCCGCCGCGGGAATGGCGTAGCTACGGTCGCGGAAGCCGATCCGGATGGCATCAATGTACACCGCGGTCCAGGCCACGCCGCTAACGATCGTCAGAAAAAGGATCACTTTACCGTGGCTACACTCGGTTGCCTACACCCGGCCCAGGGCGTCGATGTCCTCGAGGAAGTCCTGGTGCACCTCGTCGCTGACTGTGGTCCGGGTATCGCGGATGGCGTCGAGGTAGTCCTGCGTCGAGGGGCCCTTCCGGACCGCCGCGCGGGAGGTGGCATCACCCCCGGACGCCGCGCCGTCGTCGCTGTCCATTCCGTAAACGGCGCTTTCCAGTGCCCGCTGGGAGGCGCTGCGGGCCGCATACTCGATGTCTGCGGGGGAGAAGCCTTCGGTGCGGTCCACCAGGAGCTCGACGTCGACGTCGTCCACCACGGCGCTGGGGATGAAGCGCTGCCACATGGCCTCGCGGGCCTGCCGGTCCGGCAGGCCGATCGGGATGACGTAGTCGAACCGGCCATGCCGCAGGAACGCTGAATCCAGGGCGCGGATGAAGTTGGTGGCGCAGACCAGGAGCCGGCCGGGCTGTTCGCGGAAGGCGGGAATGATCTTGAGGAGCTCATTGGTGACGCCCTGCAGTGGAGACGGCGGTTCGCCCGAGCGCTGCGCGGCGATTTCCTCGACCTCGTCAATGAAGACCACCGCGTGCTCGAGTTCGGCGATCTCGAGGAACGTTTCCCGTAGCGCCCCGGCCAGGCCCTGCGGGTCCGCGGCCAGCCGGGAAGGGAAGACTTCCACGAACGGCCACTCCAGCCGGGACGCGATCGCCTTGGCAAACGTCGTCTTGCCGGTGCCGGGCGGGCCGAAGAGGACGACGGCGCGCGGTGGCACCACGCCGTATTCATCGGCGAGGTCGGCCTCGGCGAGGGGTAGGACCAGTCGGCGTTCCAGCAGTTCCTTTTCCCGCCGCATGCCGGCCACGTTCTCCCACAGGTCCCGCGCCAGGATGCGGCCGCCCAGCAGGCTGAGCGGTTCCAGCTCCTGGCGCTGGACGGGGATTTTCCGTTCGAAGTAGCGCAGGTTCTTCTTCAGCACGAAGCCGCGGCCCAGGAACGCCTCCACCCGGGTTTCGGACTCCGGCATCAGCGCGGAGAGCTTGTTCAGCCCGTGCGGGGCCATCCGGTTCTCCACGGCGGCCAGCAGTGACGTGCCGATGCCGCGGCCCCGGAACTCGGGCAATGTGGCCAGGAAGACGATCCAGCCCTGGTCATGGGCGGCACGTCCGACGGCGGCGCCCACCACCTGCTCACCCTGCACCGCGACGACGGCATGGTCTTTTTCGCACGAGGCCAGGACCTCGGAGAGCGCGTAGACGGGCTCCACGTTGGATTCCTTGAGGGATTCCCAGAGGTGCAGGATGCCGTCGAGATCGGCCGAGTGGAAGTCCCTGATCCGCCAATTGGTCATGAAGTGTCTCCCGGATGGTTCGTCGCTGAGCCGGCCGGCGTCGGTGCAGGCGCCTCTGCTGAGCATATGCGAACCCTCCGGGGTCGGGGATGCTGCGTGCTGTTCCGTTACGCGGAGGTCCGGTAGCGCGGCGCCAAGCGTTACCGGTACGAACGTGCCGCTTTGGCCCTGTTCAGCGCTGCCCGTCCGCCGTAGACTGGAAAAGTCGGAATAACGGCACGTTCGTGCCTGTAACTGACCGGGCCGCGGGGTCCGGTTGATGATCGGGAGGCGGCCATCCAGACCTCGTTTCCGGAGCAACTCGCCGCCCAGGTCCGGGGCCGGCGCGTAATGCTTCGCCTGAGCCAGCGTGACCTGGCCGAACTGGCGGGCGTCTCCGAACGCTTCGTCCGGTTTGTCGAGCAGGGAAAACGCACCGTGCAGTTGGCGTCCTTGCTCGCGCTCCTGGACACGTTGGGGCTGGAACTGCGTGTGCAGACCCGGGCCAGCGCCGCAGCCCACGCGCTCAACAGCCCGCGTGCGCACGGCGAACCGCCAAGCCAGACCGAACAGCGTCGCCGTCCCGAGGCCGGGCCATGAGGCACCGCATCGCCGATGTATACAAGGCCGGGGTGCTGGCGGCCAGGCTGGAACGGCACGACGGGGGCACGAGGTTCAGCTACCTGCCGGCGTACCTGGCCTCCGGGGGCCCCGCCGTCGCGAGCTCCCTTCCGCTGACTGCCGACCCGGTGCTGTCCGCGGCCGGCGCCGCCCCGCCGTATTTCACCGGGCTCCTGCCGGAGGGCCGTCGGCTGAACGCGCTGCGACGTTCCGTAAAAACCAGCGTGGACGATGAGCTGTCCCTGCTGATCGCCGCGGGCGCCAACCCGGTGGGAAACGTGCAAATCGTGGGCCACGGCGAGAAGCTGGACCCGGACGAGCACGCCGTCGAGCTCGACCCCGGAACGCCCGTGAATTTCGACGCCCTGCTCGGCGACTCCGGTCTGATTGACCCGGTGGCGCTTGCCGGAGTGCAGGACAAGCTGTCCGCGGGCATGATCTCCATGCCGGTGGCCAGCGCCGGCCGGCGGTACATCCTGAAACTCAACGCGCCGGAGTTCCCGCACGTCGTCGAGAACGAATTCGTGATGTTCCGCTACGCGGCCCGGCTGCGGATCCCCCTCAGCCGGGTCCAGCTGATCCGCGACGTCGCCGGCCGGCCGGGGCTGCTGGTGGAGCGCTTCGACCGCGTGCCGCTCTCCGGAGAGCCGGGACCAGAGCCGGCGTCGGGGCCACAGGCTGTGGCCCGGTCACCGCACGCGGTGCAGCGGCTCGCCGTCGAGGACGGGGCGCAGGTGCTGGGGCTCTATCCGGCCGATAAGTACAACATCGGGTACGGGCAGGTGTGCCATGCACTCGCGGCGTACTGCGCGGCGCGGCTGCCGGCACTGCGGAATTTGGCCCTCCAGGCGGCCTTCGCTTGGCTTACGGGCAACGGGGACCTGCACGCTAAGAACGTGTCCATGGTGCAGCTGCCCAGCGGGGAGTGGTCCATCGCCCCGGTGTACGACATCCCCTCCACCGTGGTCTACGGCGACAAGACTCTCGCCCTGACCCTGGACGGCAAGCGGACGGGGATCTCGAGGAAGCACTTCCTGGGCTGGGCCGTGGGGATGGGGCTGACGGAACGCGCCGCCGTCCAAGTGCTGGAGCTGGCGTTGAAGGCCTCCGGGCCGCTGCTCGCGGACTTACAGACCGGGGCGGCGTTCGGTCCCACGCGGCTCGGGTCGGGCCGCCCCGCTGCCGGGGACGACGACGGCGCCTCGCCGTTTTCGGCGCCAGTCACCCGCGACTGGATCAAGGAGCTTAAGCACCGGCGCAGGCTCATGGAGGGGTGATAACCCCGGCGCCGGCTGCTGGCGCGGTGCCCGCGCCGGGCTCGGGTGGCTTAGAGGTGCTGGATGCCGGCCCGCTGCATGGCGTCCTTGTAGACCTCAACGTTCTTGGCGAGAAGCTCCTCCTGCTTGGCAGGGGAGACGGCGAAAGCGCGGCCGCCCAGAGCGGTGGCCTTGTAGATTTTGACGCCATGGTTCTTGAGCGAGGAGTGGTAAGTCTTCTCGAACAACGTCAGGAAGGAGTGGGCGTCGGCGCCGTGCGCAATGACTGCCGAGACGCGCTTGTTGATCTTGAGGAACTGGCGGAAGGGTCGCAGGCCGTCCGTCTTCTCCTGGACATTCAGGGCCGAGGCGGCGTCCGGATCGCGGACCCACGGATAGGCGTTCCACGGCATCACGTAACGCGGGTCCAGCTCCGCGGCCTCGTAGATGGAGGTGGCCCGGCGGGCGGCCTCGTCGTCGTTGAAGTGTGAGACAAAGCCCGACTCCGTGCCCTTCCCCGGGCTGATGTGAAGGCTGACGATCCGGCATTCGTCCTCATCGTGGATGGGGTCGATGTAGGGGACGACGGACCCCGGCTTCTTTTCCATGAGTTCATCGCAGAGCTGCGTCACAGCGGCGATGTTCGGCTCCTGCAGCAGGGTCTTTTTTTCGTCCCAGTCAATCGTCACGATTTCTCCCTCAGCACTCGGCGTCCAGAATCAGGCGGCTTCCTCCACTCTACGCTCCCGCAGAAGGGGGTAGTTCGGGCATGGTCCATATGGTCGGGTTGTGAGGCACTGCGCCTATGGTCAGTCCGGTAGGGCGGGCGTACGCTTAAAGCGCCTGCAGGTAACCATCTGATGACGTTGGGTTGTTCGGGACATGACAGTGTCCGAGCCTTCTCTTTAGCGAGATCGCGAAGGTACCTGCAGGCCTCACCTTTGGGCCGCTGCCCGGGTAGCGGACGTCCTTTTTAGGCTGTTCTTTGGCGCTACACCGCTTCCTGGGCGCGCTATTCATCTTCTTCTCTTCTTCGGCGCGCTATTCCCCCATCTTCGTAGCTGGCGAGCTCTTCTTCATAGCTGGCGAGGCAGCATGGCGGACGCGCGGCCGCTTCCTAAGCCGCGGCTACTGCCGTTTGCTTGCCGCGCTTGCGTGCTTTCGCCCGGTTTCCAGCGCGGCGAGGGTGTGGGGCATTTCGGTCACGAGGGCTTTGGCCAGGCCGAGGAGCCGGCCGCCTTTGGCGGGGGATTCGCGCCGGGCCAGGGCGATCTGCGCCCCGACGCCGGCGCCGAGGTCCGCCGCGGGCGCCCCGGCGGCGGCCTGCTCGCGGCGCTGGGACAGGTCGAAGGCAACCGCGATCCGGGCCTGGCGGGCCGTGGCGGGTGTCGGGCTCCTGATTGCCGTCCATGAACAAGTGTCGATGCGACCTACGACAAAATAAGGACGTCCGGGGGCAGGGCACCTGGCCGGGGCCGTGGTGGTTGGCGGGCAGGGCCATCCGGGCCGAGTCGCGTAGCCGGATTTCGCCGCCGGGTGCATACCCCCATCCGGCTCGTCCGTCGTCCGGAAGTATCGCCCTGTCTCAAACCCCGGCGCGGGTCCATCATGGGTAGAAGGTGTCACTGAGGCGTCCCAGTCGGTATCGGACGGGTGTTGACCATGAAGCAAAGGGAATCATTCGTGATGCGGATCTGCTCCGCACCTTCTGACCGCCGCTCGCTGCTGAAAGCGGTCGGCATTGGGGCCGCGGGCCTGGCAGGCGCGCCCCTTCTGGCCGCCTGCACAGACCAAAGCAATCGTCCCGGGGACGCCGCCTCAGCGACGTCCACCGTGTCCAGTACGCCCTCGGCTTCACTCCTCCCCGCACCGGAGCCACAGGTCAAGCCGCTCCTGGATGACCAGAAGGTCAACGACGCCCTAGCCAAGCTCGACGAGACGGTTGAGGCCGCGATGAACAGCACCGGGGTTCCCGGCATCGCGGTCGCCGTGGTCTACAAGGACCACGTGCTGTACGCCAAAGGGTTCGGCGTCCGGGAGGTAGGCAAGCCCGAGAAGGTCGACGCGGCCACGGTTTTCCAGCTGGCCTCGGTGTCCAAACCGCTGGCCTCCACGGTGGCCGCCGTCGCCGTGGGCCGCAAGGCCCTGACGTGGACAGATCCGGTAATCAAGCACAGCCCGGATTTCGCCCTGAAGGACCCCTTCGTGACGGCCAACGCCACGGTCGCTGACCTCATGTCCCACCAAGGCGGCCTGCACACTGGGGCGGGCGACCTGCTGGAGGATCTCGGGTTCGACCAGTCCTACATTCTCAGCCACCTCAACCAGCAGCCGCTCGATTCCTTCCGTGCCAGCTACAACTACAGCAACTTTGGCTATACGGCTGGAGCCAAGGCGGCGGCCGACGCCATGAAAATGCCCTGGGCCGACTTGGCGGACGAGGTTTTGTTCAAGCCGCTGGGCATGAGCTCCACCAGCTATCGCCACGCCGATTACCAAAAGGCCCCGAACAGGGCCCTGATCCATGTGCCCGCCGGCAACAAGACTTGGGTCGCCAAATACAGCCGCGACGCCGACGCCGAGGCGCCCGCCGGCGGAGCGAGTTCCTCTGCGCGCGACCTCGCCGTCTGGATCCGCCTCCAGCTGGCCAACGGCAGCTTTGACGGCAAGGACGTAATCGCCCCGGATGCCCTCGGCATCACACATGTGCCACACGTCGTGAACGGTCCGCCCCCGACGCCGGCCGCCCGCGCCCGCTTCTACGGGCTCGGCTGGAACGTCTCTTACGACGATCACGCCCGGCTCATGCTTGGCCATTCCGGAGCTTTCAACCTTGGGGCAGCGACCGCCGTTTCCCTGCTCCCGGGCGAGCAGCTGGGCATCGTGGCCCTGACGAACGGCCGGCCACAGGGCATTCCCGAGGCCATCTGCGCCGCATTCTTTGACACGGCCCAGAACGGTGCCCCCACCGTGGACTGGTTCGGCTTCACCGCTGCCGCCTTCCAGAAGATCGATGAGGCGGAGAAGCCAAAAGTCGACTACTCCCACGCGCCGCCGGGCGCCAAACCGGCGCGCGGCAACGACTTCTACACCGGCAACTACTCCAACTCCTACTACGGTCCGCTCCGCGTCGCCGTGGAGAACGGCGCGCTGTCCCTGGAGCTGGGCCCCGCCGGCAGGACCACAAGGTTCCCTCTGACCCACTTCGACGGCGACACCTTCAGCTTCGAATCGATCGGGGAGAACGGCAACGGCCTCGCCGGGGCAATCTTCGCCGCCGCCGACGGCGGTGCTGCCGCCGGCGGCGCTGCGCCGAGCGTCAGGCTCGACTTCTACGATGAATCCGGGCTCGGCACTTTCACCCGCCGCTGAGGCCGGCCTTCCGCAGGCGGACTTCGGCAAGCTCCTTCCGTAGACTTCAAGAGACCGTAAGCTGCCCCGAAGCAAGGAACCCATGCCGATCAACAGACACTCGCTCCGGGAAGACGGGTTCACCGGGTTCAGGGCCCTCGCAGCATTGGAGATCAACCGGATTCCGCAGCGGACCGGGATCTTTGCCGTGCTGCAGCCGGCGGGATACCAGCCCCGGTTCCTGCCCAAAAGCACGGCGGGCGTCTTCAAGAAAAAGGACCCCTCCTTACCGGAGGCAGCGTTGACCGCCGAATGGATCGAGGACGCCGCCGTCCTCTATCTCGGAAAGGCGGGTGCCGGCAGCAAGGGCAACCGCGGGCTTCGCCGGCAGATCCAGGAGTTTATCGACTTCGGCCACGGCAAGCCGCCGGGCCACTGGGACGGGCGGCTCATCTGGCAGCTCGCCGACCCCGGTCCCCTTCTGGTCGCCTGGAAGGAGCTCCCGGCGGAGGCGGTGAACGCGGCCGAGGCCGGATACCACGCCCGGTTCCGGGAGGACCACGGCCGGCTGCCGTTCGCCAACCTCGTCCAGGCCCGGGTCAAAGAAACGCAGGTCAAAGGCAAGCCGGCCGTAGGCCATGCGGGCTAAGAGCCGATAGGCGGCGCCCGTCAGGCGCCACCGTGGGTGAACCGCCCCGCCACCAGTGTCGCCGCGACCGGCATCGCGGCAAAGTCCGCGTCCGAAACCGCCAGCGGGTCGCCGTCGAGCACCGCAATGTCGGCCGGGTCCCCGACCCGAAGCCGTCCCCTGCCGCGGGTTGACGCAGTGAGCGCCTCCTGCCGCGTCAAAGCCTGCTCCGAGTGCCAGGGCCCGCGGCCATCCTGCCGGGCGCGAGCCGTGGCGGCGGACATGGCCGTCCACGGATCCAGCGGAGCCACCGGAGCGTCGGAGCCCAGGGCGAGCCTCGCGCCGCCGGCCACCAGCGAACGCAGCGGGAAGGACCGGTCTGTGCGGCCCGCCCAGTTGGCCTCGGCCGCATCCCGGTCATCGAGGGCATGCGCCGGCTGGACGCTCGCGGTGACGCCAAGCCTGCCGAAGCGGACGAAATCCTCGTTTCGGACAAACTGGGCATGTTCCACCCGTCCGCCAATGCCCGCAGCCTCAAAGGCATCCAGGGCCACACGGTTGGCCGCGTCGCCGATCGCGTGGACGGCCGGCACGAAGCCTGCCTGCCGCGCCCGGACCAGCAGCTCGAGCAACTCCGGTCCGCTCACCGTCAGCAGGCCGTGGCCGCCGTCCGGGTACGGGTCGATGCAGTATGCCGTGCGGGTATTGAGCGCGCCGTCGATCAGCACCTTCAAGGGGCCCACGGTCAGTAGGCCGCCGCCGCCGTCCACCGGCAAGCCTGTCCGCAGCCCCTCGGCCACGGCCCGGTCCAGATCCTGCGGATAGACCCCGGCTTCGATCCGGAGCGCATCGAAGCCGCCGGCTATCCTCCGGAGCCACTCGTCGCGGTTCCACGTCATCTCGAAATCCACAATGCCCACGACGCCCCGCGCGGCAGCGGCCCCGGCCGCCTTCTTCACCCACGGGTCCACCAAGGTGTCCGGAAGCCGACCCAGTTCCCGGGTCAGCTCAAACGCCGGTTCTTCGCGGAGCAGCCCGCTGCGGTCCACCGGCACGCCGTATCTTGCCGCCGCCGCAGAGTTCAGCCAGACGCAGTGGAGGTCGTGGCTGATCAGAGCAGTCGGGTGGCCCTGCGTCACGCCATCCAGGAGCTCCAGGCCGGGAAGGTCTGGCCAGACTGCATCGCGGAAACCGACTCCTACCAGCGTCGGGGCTGCTCCAGATGCGGTGTGCGCGGCGCTGCTGGCGTCAGCCGGGGCCACTGTTCCGGCCAGGTAGGACCCGACGACGGCGGCCGCCGCGCGCGCCGAATTGGCACCCGCGAGGTCAACCCGGTTGGAGGCCAGCGCCCACTGCGTCATATGCACATGCTCATCCCACAGGCCCGGGATGGCGTAGCGGCCGTCGAGGTTCACCACGCGTGCCGCCCCGCGGCCAACACCGGCTAGCCGTTTATGCTGCGACGGAATGATCGCAGCCACCACCCCGTCCCGTATATGAATGTCAGAGCATACTTCTGCCCCGGGCTGCCGTGTCGAAGCCAGCACGAGCTCCGGCACCCCGTGTGAATGAATGCTGCTGGAACGGGGCTGTTCAGACATAGCAACACATTAGGCGTGGAACGCCGAAGGACCTAAGACGCCACAAGGGACTTTGGCCCCTTACGCCCGCATTGCGCGGAACGCCAAGCTTAAACCTACGGCGGTTCTTGCGCGGCCGGGGGGCGTATCGCGGCAGAACGGCTTGTCCGACTGCGGCACTGGTCTCGCCGCGAATTGGGGGAAGGAAATGGCTCTTGCACTTTCCGGCAACAGCCGGAATGACAGGAGACCGCAGCGTAATGAAGACACACAGTGCACCTGCGGGGTTGCCCGCCCAGTCCGGAACCGTCAGGGAGCTCTGACGCTTCATGCACCACCATGGTGGGGACCCAAAGCTCAAAGTTCTTATCCGACTCGATGCCGAGGCTGAATGCGCCCGCATCGAGGTGCACGGCGTTGTGACTGCAGCCAACGTGCGGGCGCTCTACGTTGTGTGCCGCCGGGTCACCAGTAAGCTCCCCGGGTTCGAACTAGTGCTCGACCTTGCGCACGCCCGCGTTTCTGCTCCCGCGATCGAAGAGTTGCGTGAACGTGCCCGCCTTTCGTCCCTGTATTCCGGAATAGACGCCTCGGAGACTCCCTGCCGCCTCCGCCTTGTGGACCCGCTGGTCATTCTCAGAACCAAGGAGCACGCATGAAAGCTCTCGTCTACGGCGGTCCCGGAGAGAAGGCCTGGACCGACGTCCCGGATCCCACGATCCAGAGCCCTAGCGACGTGATCGTGAAAGTGGACACCACCACCATCTGTGGCACGGACCTGCACATCCTCAAAGGCGACGTCCCCGCCGTGGCCAAAGGCCGAATACTGGGCCATGAAGGCGTTGGTACCATCACTAAAGTCGGCGCCTCCGTGACCAGCCTCAGGGTCGGCGACCGGGTCATCATCTCCTGCATCAAGTCCTGCGGGCATTGCGCGAACTGCAAGACCGGCCTGTACTCCCACTGTCTGGGAGAGGAAGGCACTTCCGGCATCGGCTGGGTCTTCGGGCACCTGATAGACGGCACCCAGGCCGAATTCGTCCGCGTGCCGTACGCCGAAAACTCCCTGCACCTGCTGCCGGAGGGAGTCAGCGACCAGCAGGCGGTCATGCTCTCCGACATCCTGCCCACCGGCTTTGAGATCGGCGTGCAGTACGGCCGGGTCAAGCCAGGGGACACGGTGGCCGTTATCGGGGCCGGGCCCGTTGGACTTGCCGCGATCGCCACCGCTGGCCTCTACGGCGCAGCGACGATCATCGCCGTCGATCTCGACACCAACCGCCTAGAGAAATCCCGCGAATTCGGTGCCACCGACGTGGTCCTCTCCAGCGATGCTGACTGGAAGGAGCAGGTGATGCTGCTGACGGACGGGCAGGGCGTCGACGTAGCGATCGAGGCCGTCGGTGTCCCGGCGACTTTCACCATGTGCACAGACATCGTGCGGCCCGGCGGCAACGTGGCCAATGTTGGTGTGCACGGCAAGGCCGTGGAACTGCACGTCGAGGA
The DNA here is from genome assembly GCF_042883665.1 of Arthrobacter sp. NPDC058192. Taxonomy (NCBI): domain Bacteria; kingdom Bacillati; phylum Actinomycetota; class Actinomycetes; order Micrococcales; family Micrococcaceae; genus Arthrobacter; species Arthrobacter sp. NPDC058192. Next base: position 103,633 of record NZ_JBHVVJ010000015.1, read on the forward strand.
CCTCTGGATCCGCAACATCAACATCAGCATGGGCCTGGTCAACACCAACACCACGCCCATGCTGCTCAAACTCGTCGCCCAGCAAAAAGTCCCCGCGGACAGTTTCGCCACACACCACTTCACCTTTGACGAATTCATCGAGGCCTATGACACCTTCGCCCGCGCGGCGGAGACGAAGGCCCTCAAAGTGGTGATCACGGCTTGATCCTCTGAAAGGAGGTCGGCCATGAAAGCAGGCCGGATGGTCATGCTGGTGCTGGGTGCGCTGTGCGCCTTGATGGGTTTGGGACTGCTGGCCGGTGCCGGCGTCACCGGCTGGGCCAACTACCAGCAGCGCGACGGCAGATACTTCACGACGCCGTCGGAGACATTCACGGGCAATTCCTACGCGCTCACGACCCCCCGTCTGGACGTCATGACCGAAGCCGCCCGGCCCGACGGCGTCCCCGTGGATCTCCCCGGCAGCGTGTTGCTCCGGGGCTCAACCACCGACCCGGGCAAGCATATTTTCATCGGCGTTGCCCCGCGCTCCGACGTCGCGACCTACCTGGCAACAGTCCCACACACGGAGATCGTGGACGTCCGGTTTGACCCGTTCCGTGCCCTCTACCGCGACGTGGCCGGCACGAAAGCGCCCGCCAGCCCGACGCAGCAGACTTTCTGGGCCGCGACTGTCACAGGCCCGGGGGAACAGGAACTCAAGTGGGACCTGCGCTCCGGAGCGTGGGCCGTGGTTGTGATGAATGCCGACGCTTCGGGTCCGGTGGCGGTCAATCTGCAGGCCGGGGCGCGCTCCGATCTGCTTTGGCCGGTCTTCATTGGTTTGCTGATCGGCGGTCTCGTGATGCTGCTGATTGGACTGCCGCTCACCGTGCTTGGCGCCGCGGGACTCGGCCGCGCAGCGGGCCCCGGCCGCCCGGCCCCGGGCTACCCGGTCGCGGGCGTGCCGGACCCCGGCGTGCCGGGTACAGCCGGCGCGGGGAGCGGCACTCCGCCGGGCTACCCGGCCCCGCCCGGATTTGCGTATCCCGCGACGCCGGCGTCAGTGCCGTACGTGTATCCGGCGCGCCTGAACGGTTATCTCGACCCGAACCTGACGCGCTGGATGTGGCTTGTGAAGTGGTTCCTGGCCGTCCCGCACTGCATCGTGCTGTTCTTTCTCTGGTTCGCCTTCGGGGTGGTCACCATCGTGGCGTGGTTTGCGATCCTGTTCACGGGCCGTTTTCCGCGCTCACTGTTCAACTTCAATGTCGGTGTTATCCGTTGGAACTGGCGCGTGGCCTTCTACGCTTTCAGTGCGCTCGGCACAGACGTCTACCCACCGTTCACACTTGCCCGGACCGACTACCCGGCGGACTTCGACGTCGACTATCCCGACCGGCTCTCCAGGGGCTTGGTGCTGGTGAAATCGTGGCTGCTTGCCATCCCGCATCTGCTGATCATCGGCGTGCTGACAGGGACTGCGAGCTCCTGGGAGTTCCGGGACGGTCGCTGGGTAGAGCAAGGAGTGGGCATTTCGCTCTTGGGACTGCTGGTCTTCATCGCCGGGGTCATCCTGCTGTTCACCGGCCGATACTGGCCCGGGCTATTCGAGCTTTTGCTTGGCCTGAACCGCTGGATCTATCGCGTCATCACCTACGTGGGGCTTCTGCGGGACGAATACCCGCCATTCCACCTCGACATGGGCCCTGTGGATCCAGGCGGTGCGCTGGCACCGGCGCACACGGGTCCCGCCGTCGGGCCGCCGCCCGGTCCCGCCGTCGGGCCGCCGCCCGGTCCCGCCGTCGGGCCGCCGCCCGGTCCCGCCGTCGGGCCGCCGGCCCCCGGCGGAGCGGGCCCTGCGGAGCCACCCCGCGGAGGGTCTCCCGTGACCTAGCCGCGGGCCGCGCCGCGCTGTCCTCTTGCCACCGGCACTGTGCAAGAACATAGTTGAGGGAATTCACGAACTCCGCGGCACGAGGCAGGCCACCATGCTGAATTACGGGATTCCGGAGAACGGTTTGCTGCACGGCAAGACCGCCCTGATCTACGGCGGCGGCGGGGCCGTCGGCGGGGCTGTGGCGCGGGCTTTCGCGGCTGAAGGTGCCTCGGTCTACATCGCCGGGAGGACTGAATCGCGGCTGGAAAAGGTGGCCCGCGACATTCGCGAGGCCGGCGGCGTCGCCGAGACCGCCGTCGTCGACGCCCTGGACGAAGAGCAAGTGGATGCCTTCGTGGACCGGGTGGCAAAGAAAAGCAAAAGGATTGACATTTCCTTCAATGTGATCTCGTTCGGAGACGTCCAGCAGCCGCTGATGGACATCGATGTGGATGACTTCACCCGGCCCATCACCCTGGCCGCCCGGACGCACTTTCTCACCACGCGTGCGGCCGCCGCCTATATGGTCAGGCAGCGCTCCGGCGTGGTGCTCATGTTTGGTGGCTCGGGGCCGCAGACCATACCGGGCCTCGGCGGGTTCAAGGTGGCGCTCGACGCGATGGAAGGACTGCGCCGGCAGTGGGCCTTGGAACTGGGAAAGCACGGCATCCGGGTGGTCACCATGGTCACCGGCGGCATCATTGAAACCATTCCGTGGCAGGCCGAAGGCAGGGAAGAAATCGTCGTGGAGATTGCCCGGTCCGCGCACCTGAACCGCACAGCCACGCTGGCCGACGTCGGGAACGTGGCCTCGTTTATCGTCTCGGACAGGGCGGCCGCAATCACCGACGCGACCGTCAACATCTCTGCCGGCGCGATCGTGGACTACTAGGACTGGCTAGCCCACGAGGTTGGCGGCGGCGACGTCCATGTGTTCGCGGATGGTTTTGCGGGCCAGGGAGGCGTCCCCGGTTTCGATGGCGCCGACGATGTCGTTGTGCCGGTCCACGCTCATGTTCCGGACACCCTTTTCGAGCCCGGCGAACATGATGGACATCCGGATGGAACCTTCCAGGGATTCCCACGAATGGAGCAGCGTCTCGTTGCCGGTGAGGCGGCACATGGTGCGGTGGAAGTCGAGGTCGGATTCGACCCGGTCCTCGAGGGTCCCGTGGGTGGCCGCCTCCATGGCCTGGATGGCTGCGCGGAGCGAACCGATGACGTGCTGGCGGTCCGGCAGCTCGCACAGGCTGCGGGCCGCCAAGGATTCCAGCGCGGCCCGGACGGAGTAGATGTCACGGATTTCCTTGGCATCCAGGTGCCGCACGGAGAGCCTGCCGCGGGCGCCGGCGGACACGAGACCTTCCTGTTCGAGTTGCCGCAAAGCCTCCCGGAGCGTGCCCCGGCTGATCTGCAGCATCTCGGACAGCTCGGTTTCCACCAGATGGCGGCCCGGCTCCAGTGCCCCACTCGTGATGGCGGTCCGCAGCGCGGCCAGCGCCTGCTCGCGGAGGCTCTTCTTTTCCAGTCCCAGCAGGGTAGCTGTCGCGGCCATCGGTTTCTCCCAAGGTCAGTGGTCAACTGTCTACAGTCGCCGTGTTAACAATGATGCCACGCCAGGGGCGCGGGGTGGGGTGCCGTCCCCGCGCCCCTGCCGGTGCCCGCCCTGGGCGGGCGGCGGCGGGCGCCGGGCCTAGCCAAGCTCGGCGAGGACCTTGGCCACGATCCGCTGGACGGACAAGCCGTAGCGCTCGTGCAGCGTGGGCAGGGCGCCGGCGTCGAGGAACTCGTCGGGCAGTGCCACCGGAACGACGCGCTTGCCGAGGCCGGCGGTGACGACGGCGGAGCCGACGGTTTCGAACAGGCCGCCGACGACGCTGTGGTTCTCCAGGGTGACCGCGAGACGGTCGGTGTTGATTTCGGCCAGGACGGTTTCGGCGTCGAACGGTTTGATGGTGGGCGTGTGGACGACGGCGACGTCCACGTTGTGCGCCGCCAGGGCCTTGGCTGCCTGGAGCGCCCGCATGGTCATCAGGCCGCTCGAGACGAAAACGACGTCGTTGCCGCCGCGCAGGACCTTGGCCTTGCCGAGTTCGAAGGTGTAGTCGTACTCGTCCAGGACCGTGGGGACATTGCCGCGGAGCAGGCGCAGGTAGGTCGGCCCGTCGCTGGCTGCGAGCTGCGGGACGGCCTGTTCGATGTCGAGGGAGTCGCAGGGGTCCACGATGGTCAGGTTGGGCATGCCGCGGAAGATCGCCATGTCCTCGGTGGCCTGGTGGCTGGGGCCGTAGCCGGTGGTGAGCCCGGGGAGGCCGCCGACGATGTTGACGTTCAGGTTGGGTTCGGCGGCGTCCAGGCAGAGGAAGTCGTAGGCGCGGCGGGCGGCGAACACGGAGTAGGTGGAGGCGAACGGGACCAGGCCGGTTTCGGCGAGGCCGGCTGCTGCGCCGAAGAGGAGCTGTTCGGCCATGCCCATTTGGAAGAAGCGTTCCGGGAAGGCCTGGGCGAAGATGTGCATGTCGGTGTACTTGCCCAGGTCAGCGGTGAGGCCGACGATCTTGTCGTTTTCCTGCGCGGCTTTGACCAGGGCGTGCCCGAACGGCGCGGAGGCGGTCTTCTGGCCCGGGTCCGCGAAGGACGCGATCATCGCCGAGGTCTTCAGCTTCGGGGCCGTGCTTGCCGGAGCTGTGCTGGCGGGGGCGGCGGTGGTGCTCATCGGGCGGCCTTTCCTTCGTATCCTGCGGTCAGCTGCTCGCGGCAGAGCTGCCATTCGTGTTCTTCGATGCGCATGAAGTGCGCCTTTTCCCGTTCCTCCAGCAGCGGCACGCCGCGGCCCACCTTCGTGTCGCACAGGATCACCGAGGGACGTCCGACGGCGGCGGCCTGGGCCGCTGCGTTGTCGAAGGCCTGCAGGAGTGCGGGCATGTCGTTGCCGTCCACCCGCTGGGTGTACCAGCCGGCAGCTTCCCACTTTTCCGTAATCGGTTCGGTGCGGAGCACGGTGTCGGTCTTGCCGTCGGCCTGGAGGGCGTTGATGTCCACCATGGCGGTGAGGTTGCCGAGCTGGTGGTGGTGGGCGCCCATGGCGGCCTCCCAGGTGGAGCCTTCGTCCAGTTCCCCGTCGGAGAGGAAGTTGTACACCCGGGCGTCCGAGCCCTGGTGGCGCAGCCCCAAGGCCATGCCGACGGCGATGGTCAATCCGTGGCCGAGGGAGCCGCCGGAGATTTCCATGCCGGGGGTGTAGGTGGACATTCCGGACATCGGGAGCCGGGAGTCGTCGGAGCCGTAGGTCTCCAGCTCCTCGACCGGGACGATGCCGGCCTCGGCCAGGGCCGCGTAGTGCCCGATCGCGTAGTGCCCGGTGGAGAGCAGGAACCGGTCCCGGTCCTCCCAGTGCGGGTCGTCCGCGCGGAACTTGAGCTGGTCGGCGTAGACGGCGGCGAGCATGTCCGCGGCGCCGAGGGCCTGTCCCACGTAGCCCTGGCCCTGGACCTCGCCCATGTTCAGGGCGTGATGCCGGATCCGGTACGCCGCGGCACTGATTTTTTCGATGCGGCCGTCGGGGCGGTCTGCAGCAGTTTCCTGGGTCATTCGTTCCTTCTGGGGGAATTCGTTGCTGTGCACTTTCTGCGGGCCGACTTCGTGGATGGCGGTCATCGGGCGTTCACCGACTGGGGTGTGCTTTTGGTGGCTTCCTCCGCGAGCCGGCGCTCGCGCTTGCCCCAGGTCTCCCGGGTGACAAGGGCGGCCCAAAGGCCGATGGCAGCGTAGGCGCCGAAAAGCAGAGCCGGGCCCATCCAGCCGAGGCTGACGAAGAGGAGCGTGGTGATGAACGGGGTAAAGCCGGAGACCATGGCCGAGATCTGGTAGGCCAGCGAGGCGCCGGAGGCGCGGGTCTTGGCCTGGAAGAGCTCCGGGAACCATGCACCCTGGGCGCCGGCGAGCGAGTTCTGGCACACGGCGTAGGAGATCACCAGGGTGGCGATGATGAAGATGAACAGGCCGGTGTTGACCAGCAGGAACATCGGTACAGCGAAGAGGACGGCGAAGGCGCAGGACCAGACGTAGACGGGTCGGCGGCCGATCTTGTCCGTCAGGCGGCCCCAGGCCTGGGTGGCGAAAATGCCGATGGCCGACGCGATGCAGAGGGCCACGAGGGTCTGGGTCTTGTCCGCCAGGTGCTGGCTGTTGAGATAGGAAATCATGTACGTGATGGAGACGGCGTAGCCGGCGGTTTCGGCGATGCGCAGGCCGATGCCCTTGATGATGTTGCGCCAGTCGGTCTTGATGACCTCGACGACGGGGGACTTGACGATGTCGCCGTGGTCCTTGACCTCGTCGAAGACGGGGGACTCGGGGACCTTGGAGCGGATGATCAGACCGACCACAACCAGCACGATGCTGGCCAGGAACGGGATGCGCCAGGCGAGTTCGCCGCCAAGCTGGACGCTGCCGAGGAAGACGAGGTTGGCCAGGAGCAGGCCCACCGGGAAGCCGGCCTGGACGATGCCGGTGAATTTGCCCTTGGACTTCCACGGGGCGTGTTCGTAGCTCATAAGGATCGCGCCCCCCCATTCCGCGCCGAAGGCCAGGCCCTGGACGATGCGGACGAACACGAGCAAGCCGGGGGCCAGCAGTCCCACCTGGCTGTAGGTCGGCAGCAATCCGATCAGGAACGTGGCGAGGCCCATCAGGATGAGGGATGCCACGAGGACCGGCTTGCGGCCGACCTTGTCACCGAGGTGGCCGCCGATGATGCCGCCGATGGGGCGGGCCGCAAACCCGACGCCGAGGGTGGCGAACGCCGCCAGCGTTCCCGTCACGGGATCGCCGGTGGGGAAGAACGCCGTGCCGAAGTACAGGGCAGCCGCGGTGCCGAAACCGATGAAGTCGTAGGTTTCGATCACCGCGCCGACGCCGGAGCCGATTGCGACGCGTCGGGCGTCCTTCGTGCCGTGCACCGGGCCCCGCATGGTGAGAGCTTCGTTGCTCATGTCAATCCCTTTCGAAGAGAGCCGCTGACGCTTCCGCGCCACCGCTGTCGACTGTTAACAGATGATACGCCAGTGTGACCCAGACAATAAAGCATTGTCAACAGTCGACTCCGAAGGTTGACTGTTGACAGTTGAATTCGATAATGTGGTCCACATCACCACCGCCCTAAAGGCGCGACCAGAGGATCAATGACGATGTTCAATTACCGACTCGGCTGCTCGTCCATCAGCTTCCGTCACCAGGACCTGCCCACAGCCTTGCGCACCATCGCGGACCTCGGCTTCGAAGAAATCGATCTGGGCGCGCTGCCCGGAGTGTGCGATCACGTCCCCTATGACCTGGACGCAGCAGCCGTCGCCACCGTGACGGCCGATGTCCGCGCCTCCGGGCTGCGGGTCCGATCGGTCAACGGGGACATCGGCGACCTGAACGCCGTGCTCGACGACGACGCACAGTCCGCCCGGGACCGGCACCTCGAGGCCCTCCTTTCCCTGGCCGCCGGCACCGGGGCCAAAGCCCTCGTCCTGCCCTGCGGCGCCCTCGGCCATGATCCGGTCCGCAGCCTCGGCGAGGACCTGGACACCATCGCCGCGCAGCTCATCCGGGCCCAACACCGGGCGCAGGAGTTCGGCGTCGAACTCTGGACCGAGTCGCTGCACTTCCTGCGCTTCTGCTGGAACCTTGAGCGCGCAGAACTGCTGGCCCAGCGGCTTGCCGGATCCGGCGTCGGGATCGTCATGGACTTCAGCCACATCGTGGCGGCCTGCGAGGATCCGCTCGAGTACCTCAAGCGTCATCAGGGCCGGATCGAGCATGTCCACCTGCGTGACGCAGTGCCGGGGAACATCAACCTCAGCATCGGCAACGGCGACGCCGATTTCGCCGCCGGCCTGGCCGCGCTCGCAGCCGTTGGCTACACCGGCCACTTCTCGCTGGAGCTGGAAACCCGGGACGTCACCCACGAGGAACGCCCAGCCGCGGCCGCAAAGGCCGCCGGCTTCATCACAGACCTCATCGATCCGCCTAACAAGCAATCAGGAAACCACTCAATGCAAACCCAAGGAGCATCATGACCACCATCCAGCGCACCGCCGTCCTCACCGGGGCAACCTCGGACCGGGGCATCGGTATCACCACCGCACGCCGCTACGCCAGCCAGGGCTGGGCCGTGGTGATCCTGGACCTCGACGGCGAGAAGTCCGCCAAGGTCGCAGCGGAAATCGGCAACGAATTCAACGTCCCCGCTTTCGGCCACGAGATCGACGTCGCCAACGAGAACTCCGTCAACGCCGCCTACACGGCTGTGGCGGCCGAGGTTAAGGCTGGCTCGCTCCCGGCAGTCGGCGCCCTGGCCAACATCGCCGGCATCACCTCGCCCGTACCGTTCCTGGAGACCACCCTTGAGCTGTGGCACAAGGTCATGGACGTCAACGCCACCGGCACCTACCTGGTCACCAAGGCATTCCTGCCGGACATGATCGACAACGGCTGGGGCCGGATTGTGAACATGTCCTCCGTGTCCGCGCAGCGGGGCGGCGGCGTCTTCGGCAAGGTCCCCTACTCCGCTGCCAAGGCAGCGATCCTGGGCTTCACCAAGGCCCTGGCCCGCGAGATCGGCGCCACCGGCGTCACCGTCAACGCCATCACGCCCGGCGCCGTAGACACCAACATCCGCGTGGGCAGCACCGAGGAGCAGGAAGCCGCGATCAACGCCGGGATCCCGCTGGGACGCAACGCCACCACCGAGGAAATCGCGGCCGTCATCACCTTCCTGTCCTCCGAGGAATCCGCGTACCTCACCGGAACCACCATCGACATCAACGGTGGAAGCCACATCCACTAGCCGCCAGCCGGCCAGGACTGAGCGTCAGAAGACCTAGCGCAGCTAAGAGAGCCCACCATGACCAGAATCTTCAACAACCCGTCCGAGTTCGCCGAGGAGGCCCTTGCCGGCTTCTGCGACGTCCATGCCAACCTGGTGCGCCCGGTGCCCGGCGGTGCCGTCCGCCGGCACCGCCCCGGCCACCCGAAGGTGGCCGTGCTGGCCGGCGGCGGGTCGGGGCACTACCCGGCCTTCGCGGGCCTCATCGGCACCGGACTGGCCGACGGGGCCGTGGTGGGGAACATCTTCACCTCGCCTTCCGCGCAGCAGGCGTACTCCGTGGCCAAGGCCGCGGACAGCGGCGCCGGCGTCGTCTTCACCTACGGCAACTACGCCGGCGACGTGATGAACTTCGGCATGGCCAGCGAACGGCTGGCCGCCGAAGGGGTCCAGGTGGAGAACGTCCTGGTCACGGACGACATCGCCAGCGCACCGCCGTCGGAAGCAGATAAACGCCGCGGCATCGCCGGCGACTTCACGGTCTTCAAGATCATGGGCGCGGCAGCCGAAGCGGGTGCCGATCTGGCCAACGTCGTGCGCCTGGGCCGCAAGGCCAACGACGTGACCCGCACCATCGGCAGCGCGTTCGCCGGCTGCACGTTCCCGGGTGCCGAGTCGCCACTGTTCACCCTTACGGACGGACAAATGGGTCTGGGACTTGGCATCCATGGCGAGCCCGGCCTGCACGACACCGACCTGCCCTCGGCCAGGGAGTTGGGCCAGGAACTGGTGGCGCGGGTGCTCTCCGAAGCGCCGCACAACGCCGGCAAGCGGATCGCCGTTATCCTCAACGGGCTCGGATCCACCAAGCATGAGGAACTGTTCGTCCTGTGGGGGACGGTGGCGCCGCTGCTGCGCGCGGCGGGCTACACCCTGGTCATGCCGGAAGTGGGCGAACTGGTCACCAGCCTGGACATGGCCGGCGTCTCGCTGACCATCACGTGGCTGGATGCGGAGCTGGAACCGCTGTGGGTCGCCCCGGCAGAAACCCCAGCCTACCGCCGCGGCAATGCGCCGCGGGAAGCCGGGGCGCCGGGCACCGAGGAAGCGTCCGACGGCGGCACGCCCTCGGACGTGTTCGTTGCGACTGATGACTCCCGCGAGTACGCTTCCCGCTGCGTCGCAGCCATCGGGGCCGCGCAGTCGTCCCTTCACGACGCCGAGGAACGGCTTGGCCGGCTGGACGCCATCGCCGGCGACGGTGACCACGGCCGCGGCATGGTGCGCGGCGTGGATGCGGCAGCCGCTGCAGCAGTTTCGGCTCTGGATCAGGGCGCGGGAGCAGGCGACGTACTTGCCGCCGCCGGCGACGCTTGGGCGGACAAGGCCGGAGGAACCTCCGGGGTGCTGTGGGGAGCCGGGTTGCGCGCCTTTGGCGAGACCATAGGGAACGCCTCGGCGCCGGCAGCAGCTGAACTTGCTGACGGCGTGACCGCGTTCGCGAACCGAATCATCCAGCTGGGCAAGGCCGAAACGGGCGACAAGACCATGGTGGACGCCCTGCTGCCCTTCGCCTCCGCGTTCGGCCGCGGGGTGGCTGAGGGCGTGGCGCCCGGCCGGGCCTGGCAGGGTGCCGCCGGGAACGCGGCAGCCGCGGCCGAAGCGACAGCGGACCTCCTTCCCCTGAAGGGCCGCGCCCGCCCCTTGGCCGCAAAGAGCCTGGGCACGCCGGATCCCGGTGCCACGTCCCTGGCCATGGTGTTTGCCGTGATGGGGCCGCACTTCACCGGCACCGCTGCGGAGAACGGCGGCGGAACGGTACCTCCTGCTGCGGCACCGGCTGGAGCAGAGTAATGACGACGGAAGGACAAGCCATGGGGCTGCGGCTCATTGTCGGCGGAGACGAAGCCGGAGTCGACTACAAGGACAAGGTGCTGGAGGACCTGCGCAACGACCCCCGCGTCAGCGAGGTCATCGACATCGGGGTCAACCGCACCGATGCGCCGGATGACTTCACCAAGCCTTACCCCTATGTGGGAATTGCGGCTGGCGAGATGATCCGGGACGGCGCCGCGGACCGGGCCATCCTCTTCTGCGGCACGGGGATCGGCGTGGCCATCGCCGCGAACAAGGTGGAAGGCATCCGCGCCACCGCGGCGCACGACTCCTTCTCCGTGGAGCGATCCATCCTTTCCAACGACTGCCAGGTCCTCACTATGGGCCAGCGCGTGGTGGGCATCGAGCTCGCCCGGCGGCTCGCCCGGGAATGGATCGGCTACACCTTCGATTCCGCGTCCGCCTCAGCGGCCAAGGTCAAGGTGCTCACCGACTTTGAGGGCTGCTGAGGCCAGCACCAGACTGACCGGCAGCGCACAGGCCCGAGGCGCGCCAAGATTCGGGGTCTTCCAAGATAAGACCACTACCATGGGCCCGTGCCGCCTCTTGATGTAGTCCTCACCGCCTGTCGGATAGACTGGGCCGCCGCCGCCCTGATCGTCGGTTCGGCGGTGCTGTACGCGCTGGGCCTGAAGGCTGCGACGGTGCGCGGCCACCGCCAGTCCGTCTGGCGGACGCTGGCGTTCTATGTCCTGGGTCTGGGGTTCCTCGCGGTGCTGACGTGCGGATTCCCCGGCGTCTACAGCGGGCAGCTCCGCTGGGCCTTCACGCTCAAGATTTCCCTCCTGCTCTTCGTGGTGCCGCTGCTGGTTGGGCTGGGAAGACCGATCTCCCTCGCCCGCGCAGCCCTCCCGCCGCGGGGCGTCGCCAGGCTGAACAAAACGCTCGGGCACCGCGCGGTGCGGTTCGCCGGCAACACCATGGCCGCCCCGCTCCTGGGCCTCGCCCTCTTCTCGACCTTCCTCACCCCGGCGTTCTACACCCTCCGCACGGCCCCGCTGGCCGAGGCGCTGCTGACCGTCGGGGTCCCCCTGCTCGGCATGATGATGGCGCTGCCGATCATCGAGGAGGCCGATTTCCGCCGTTCCAGCGCGTTCTTCGTCGTGGAATTCGTGTTCGTGTTCATTGAGCTTCTGGTCGATGCCGTGCCCGGGATCCTGCTGCGCCTCAACGGCCAGGTCCTCGACCACGTCACGACGGTGCCGTCCGCCGTGGGCTGGTTCCCGAACGCCCTGCGTGACCAGCAACTGGCCGGTGACGTCCTGTGGTTCATCTGCGAAATTGTCGACTTGCCCCTCATCATCCTGATGTTCATCCGCTTCTCGCGCAGCGACAAACGCGAAGCCCGCGGCTTCGATGACCTCACGGACGAGGAACTTGATGAACTGAACGCGGAGCACCTGCGCCGCGGCCGCTAGGCCCCCGCACGTCCTTCCTTACTCCACGCTGACCTGGATCCGCTGCACCACGTTGTTGCCCATGCCCTGGTAGTTCCACACCGGTTCCAGGGGCTGCACGGCACCGCTGGAATCGGTGGCGCGGCAGGCGAGCTGGTGCTCGCCGGGGTCGGCCACCCACGGCATGGACCATGCGCACCATGCAAAAGGCGACGCCGGGTGTTCCAGCTGGGCCGGTGCCCACTTGCCGTCGATCCCGACGTCGACCCGCTGCACGGCGCCCTGCCCGGACCACGCCCGGCCGGTCAGCATGACAGGCCCTGCGGGAAGGTGGCGGCTGCGGCTAAAGAAGTCCGGGACGCCCGGCGGAACCATCAGCGAACGGACCTTAATCCACGTGACCGGGGTGCCGGCGTCGTCCGCGTCCTGCTGGTAGCGGTACGCTACGGCCTGCTGGAAACCCTCGTAGGGCCTGGTCAGAACCTTGATCGAGGACAGCCACTTCACGCTGGCCATGCCGTACCAGCCGGGGACCACCAGCCGCAGCGGATAACCGTGCTGCGGCGGCAGCTCGGCGCCGTTCATCCGGTAGGCGAGTACGACGTCGGGCCGGAGCGCCTCCTCGATGGGCAGGCTTCGGGCGTACTGCTGGGGGACGCCGCCCTGGACGCCGGAGTCCGCTCCGCTGAAAAGCACTTCCACGGCGTCGTCGTCCACCCCCGCCCGGGCCAGCAGGTAGGCCAGCGGGACGCCGGTCCATAAGGCCGTGCCTACCCCCTCCAAGACCCAAGGCTGGCTCAACGGGCGCGGCCGCAGCAGGGACCGGCCGTTGCCGGCGCACTCCAGCGTCACCGGGAGGGTGATACTCGGCGCCCGGAGCAAGGCCCGCAGGCTTAACTCCGTGGACCGCTGCACGGCCCCGCCGATCCGCAGGTGCCAGTGCCCGGCGTCGATGAACGGGATGTCGAAGTGGGTCAGCACATAGTGCAGCCCTGGCGGCGTGGTGTCGTTCCGCAGGGCCTCGAGCGGCATGGAATGATTGCGCACCGCGAGCTGGAGCTCTTCGGCCGTCAGCGGGCCGTGGCTCGGCTCGCCGGAATGCGGCCGCGGGTTTGCAGCCTGGCGGCGCGGACTCTTCAGGACAGAGGAATATCGGGACATTTGCTTTGGCATGGCGCGCTGCGATTCTTCAAAGGGACCAGCCCGGTTGTGGCCGGTGCCACCTGAGTTCAGGTCTACGCCGCCGCCTGAAAGCCGTCAATACCGGCCACGCGCTGCCGGGCCAGGGCCGGCACGCACCGGCGCCGGGGGCTACAGCGTGTGAGCCTCGGCCAGGAACTGTTCGAGGCTCAGCGGCTCGCGGCCCGTCAGCTCATGCACGTCCGACGTCGGGCCGGCCAGTTCGCCGGCCGCGATGGCCGTGTATGTGCTCACCCAGGCATCCACCTGCCACGGCGGTGCACCGTAGGAGGCACGTGACGCGTAGGCCTCCTCCAAGGTTTCGTTGTGGAAGCTGATGGTCCGGCCAGTTTTGGCCGTCAGGATATACGCGCCACGGGTCAACGAGATGTTTTCCGGGCCGGTGAGGTTGTAGGTCCTCCCCACATGCAGAGCCGGGTCCCGCAGCACGGCAACGGCCGAGCGTGCAATGTCCGACCGCGCGACGGCCGCCATTACGCCGTCCCCGGCGGGACCCCGGATGACGCCGTCCTCCCCGGCCAGCAATGGCAGGAAGTCCAGGTAGAAGTTGTCCCGCAGGAATGTGTAGTCCATGCCGGAGGCTTTGATCCGTTCCTCGGTGGCGAAGTGGTCCCGGCCCAGGGTGAACGTGGCATCCGGCGCTGCTCCGAAGAACGAGGTGTACACAATGTGCTGGACCCCGGCTGCGGCGGCCGCGTCGACGAAGGCGTAGTGCTGCTGCAGCCGGTCCTCGGCTTCGGCGGCGGAGACCATGAACAGCGTTTTCGCGCCGACCAAGGCAGCCTTCGTCCGCTCCGCGTCGGCGTAGGCGGTCACGAAGGGGACAGCGCCTTCGAGGTCCGGGGCGCGGGCGGCGTCCCGTACCAGGAGGCGCTGGGCGCTTCCGGCCTGGGCCAGCAGCCTGGCCACCAGGGCGCCGAGTTGGCCGGTGGAGCCGGTGACGGCGAGATCGGGCGCGGCGGTCATGGGCTAGGCCTCGCGGGAGGCGGGAGACTTGGTCTGTGCCGGATCGCGCTCGGCCAGCGAACCGATGACGGCATCGATCTTGTCCATGATCACCGGGTCCAGCTTCACCCCGGCGGCCGCCACGTTCCGCTCGATCTGCTCCGGCCGGGATGCGCCCATGATCGCCGAGGCCACGTTCTTGTTCTGCAATACCCAGGCAATACTGAGCTGGGCCATGGTCAGCCCGGTCTCATCCGCAATCGGTTTGAGCTGCTGGACGCTGTTCAGGACCTCGCTGGACATCCAGCGTTCGATCATCCGCGAACCGCCCTTGGCGTCCGTGGCGCGGCTGCCTGCGGGGGCCGGTTTGCCGGGGTGGTACTTGCCGCTCAGCACGCCCTGTGCCATCGGGGACCAGACGATCTGCGACAAGCCCAGCTCTGCCGAGGTGGGAATTACCTCGGCCTCGATCACCCGCCACAGCATGGAGTATTGCGGCTGGTTGGAGATCAGCTGGAAGCCCAGGTCCTCGGCCAAGGCGTGGCCGTCACGGATCTGGTTGGCCGTCCACTCGCTGACCCCGATGTACAGGGCCTTGCCTTGCCGCACAATGTCCGCGAAGGCCTGCATGGTCTCTTCCAGCGGCGTCTCGAAGTCATAACGGTGGGCCTGGTACAGGTCCACGTAGTCGGTCTGCAGCCGCCGGAGGGAGCCGTTGATGGATTCCATGATGTGCTTGCGGGACAGGCCCAGATCGTTGTGGCCCTTGGGACCGGTGGGGCCGAAGACTTTGGTGAAGATTTCCAACGACTCCCGGCGTTCATCCTTCAGTGATTCGCCCAGGACCGTCTCCGCGGCCGTGTTGGCGTAAACGTCTGCCGTGTCGAAGGTGCTGATTCCGGCGTCGAGCGCCGCCCGGACGCACTGGGTGGCTACGTCATTCCCTACCTGTGAGCCGTGGGTCAGCCAGTTGCCGAAGGTGATTTCCGAAATCTTGAAGCCGCTGTTCCCGAGGTATCTGAATTCCATGGGTCCCAACGTAGTCGACTTGTTTGCCGGGGGTAAGGCCTCAGCCGGCTTTGCGCTCCTGGTCCTGCGGTTTGGCATTGCCGGTTTGAAGAATGCCGCGCAAGGACACGAGCGAGCCGGTGTCGAGCAGGGATTTCGCGGCGGCCATGGGCGGCTTTTTGAACGCGCGGGGGACGACGCCGGGTGTTCCGTTGGCGTCCGTGGCAGATTCCACCAGGGCTGAGACTTTCGTGATGTCCCGCACCGGCGCCTTGGGGCTGGGTAAGTCGCGGACCGAAACCCGGACGGCGGGGCCGGCCTCGGCCCTGGCCCTCGCGGCGGCGCGGGTATCCGCCCGGGCCACGGCAGCCGCCCACTCGGGCGACAGCGCGGGCTCCTTCTTGGCACCGGGCCGAGCGGCGCGGTCCGGCTTGGCCGTTCCCGCCGGCTTCGCAGCCGCTGCCGGCCGGCCAACGGGTCGGTCTGCCTGCTGGTCCCGCGGCTGCTGGCCGCGGCCGGGAACTCTCGCGACGGCCATGACCACAACGGCCGCAAGGCGGCCGATTCCGGCGATCACGAGCGTGGCGGCAAAGACCAGGAAGAGCCCGAGGAACATGACGAACGCCACGCCAAGGGTGCCGAAAAAAGTTAGGTTCAGCGCAATGGTTGTCGGATCTTCCATGTCACCTCTCCTAGCCAGCCTGCTGCAGCGCGGCTCCCTGCCGCAAGCACGTGGCGGGCAGGAGAGCCTCGCTTAACAATACGTACTTTTCGCCCGCTCCGTGCCGCTCCCGGGGGTCCAGGCGAAGATGTGTCGAAGCCGTTATGCGCGAGCAGTGAAGCGGGCGCGGGGGCCGGCAGCTATAGTCGAAGACACCCGCCGGCGTCGTCCGGCCGGCCGGAAGGACACCTTGTGACGCACGCCGCAGCAGCCGGATCCGAGCCAGGCGACAGGTCCCCAGCGGACCGGTCCGCGAGCCCGGCAGCCCTGCCCGATGAGGGCAACTGCCCGTGCCTGTCCGGCGAGCAGTACGGCGACTGCTGCGGACGGTTCCACCGCGGGGACGCCGAGGCGCCGACGGCGGAGCAACTCATGCGGTCCCGGTACAGCGCTTTCGTGGTCGGGGATGAGGAGTACCTGCTGCGCACCTGGCATCCGGACACCCGGCCCGCGGGGCTGGAGCTGGACCCGCACATGCAATGGCGGCGCCTGGATATCCTCTCCACCAGCCGGGGCGGCCCGTTGGACACCGAGGGAGTGGTGGAGTTCGCTGCGCACTACCGGCACGACGGCGACCGTGGCGTCCAGCACGAAACCAGCCGGTTCGTGCGGCAGGACCGGCGCTGGTACTACGTCGGTGCCGACGCCATCAGATAACGCTCAGTCGGCGCCCGGTTCAGGGATCAGTCCCGGTCGGCTATTCCCGGGGCGAAGCCGGCGCGGTCCACTTTCCGGTGGAAGTGCATGCCGGCGAGTCCGCCCAGGACTGCGCCGATCAGCGCCACGACCGCGACCACGACGGCGGCGATGATGCTCATCAGGCTCAACTGGCCCTCATTGATGGGGATGCGGGGAAAGCTGTTCAGGTTGGCCAGGATGTTGAACTGCTGTCCGGCGACGAAGCCCAGCGCGGCTACGACCACGGCGGCGATCAGGGCCCAGATCCAGACCATGAGGCCCTGCCGAGCGCCATTGAACCGGGCCATCCGGCCGGCCACGTAGCCGCCGCAGTAGTAGGCGACCAGCAGGATCACCAGCAGCACGATGATCCCGACGATTCCCACGGTCTGGTTGCTGGACGCCTGGTTGACCGTGGCATTCACATCGCTGTTCGTGGCCAGCCCGACGGCCGTCCCGGCGGCGGCTACCAGTGCGGTCAGCAGGACAGCCGTGCCGGTGGCGGTAAGCCACCCGAAGAACGCCGCGCCGATCTGGATGCCCCCGAACTGTTCCTTTTCGCGGGCGACGACGCTCTGACGTGTCGGAATCTCGTCAACGACGGGTTCCCCCGCAAGCCGGTCCTCCCGGGTCGCCGTGAGGACCCCGGTGTCCGTGCCGGCCGGCGCGGGACGCTCCGCGTGTGCGCCGTCCTGCCGGGCATCATGGATGCGGGCATCTGTGGCCTGGGTTCCGGCATCGGCGCGCGTGTGGCGGGGCGTGCGGTCTTCGGGGTCTACCGTGCTGCTCATGTGGGTGCTCGCTTTCATTGATCCACCCGGAGCAGATTGAACCGGGCACGCAATGCTTCGACCCCCGTCGGGTCTTAACCCCACCTAACCACGGGCACAGCCAGATAGCAAGGGTACTTACTATTTCGTTCCGGCCCAAGCGATCGGCCATGGGCGCGCGTCAGCGGTATTTTCGATGCAGGTCTTTCCGCACTGAGGCGCCCGGGCTGGCGTCAGCAATCCATGGGCCAGTTCCTTCTGACTGGTCCAGGACCCCGGCTTCAAGCCAGGTGTAGTCGCCGGCCAACGCCTTGCGGGCCAGGGCGTGGTCGGCATCGTCGGTGTTCCGCCACAGCCGGTCGAAGTATTCGTCCACACGGACGCGGGCCTGCTCGCAATAGGCCTCGGCAAGCTCGTACGCCGAGGCGCCACGTTCCGGTTGCGTGCGCAGGAGCATCTCGGCCCGGGAGCAGCACGCCGCCATGGCAAAGAGCTCCGCACCGATGTCCACGATCCGGCCCAGGAACACCTGCCTGTGCTCCAGTTTCGCCTGCCAGCGGCCCATGCCGTAGAAGGTCTGCCGTGCCAGCCGCCGGGAGGACCGCTCCACATACCGCAGCTGTTTTGCGAGCCTGCCGAAGTCGCTGTAGGACCTCGGGTCCATGCCGGCGCCGGCCACGAGTTTAGGCAGCCACTTGGCGTAGAAGCCTGAAGCGCCGACGGCGGCCTTCGCCTTATCCGACAGGCCAGCGTCCTCCGAGGCAAGGTCTCCAGCCGCGGCCAGGTGTGCGTCCACGGCTTCGCGCGCGATCAGCAGCCTCATGATTTCCGAGGACCCCTCGAAGATCCGGTTGATCCTCATGTCGCGGAGCTGTTGCTCCGCGGCGACGGCGCGCTCGCCGCGCGCTTCCAGGGAGTCGGCTGTTTCAAAGCCGCGGCCGCCCCGGATCTGCACGAGTTCGTCGGCGATGAGGCAACTGATCTCCGTAGCCCACAATTTGGCCAGCGCCGCCTCGATCCGGACGTCCTTTTGCCCGGCGTCGGCCATTTCCGCGGAGAGTTCGAACACGGCATCCAAGGCGAAGGAACTGGCCGCGATGAACGCGATTTTCTTGCCCACCGCCTCGTGCTGTCCAACCGGCCGCCCCCACTGGGTGCGGGCATTGGACCATTCCCGGGCGATCTTCAGGCTCCACCGGCCTGAGGCGACACACAGCGCGGGAAGCGAGAGCCTGCCCGTGTTCAACGTGGTGAGGGCGATTTTCAGGCCCTGGCCTTCGCGGCCCAGCCGGTTGGCCGCCGGGACCCTGACCTGATGGAAACGGGTGACGCCGTTTTCGATCCCGCGGAGCCCCATAAAGGCGTTGCGGTTTTCCACGGTGATGCCCGGCGAGTCCATTTCCACCACGAACGCGCTGATCCCGCCCTTGTGGGCCGTCCCGTCCGCATCCGTGTGCGACGGCACGACGGCCATGACCACTGCGAGTTCGGCGATGACTCCATTGGTGGTCCACAGCTTGACGCCGTCCAGGACATACGATTCGCCGTCGTCGGAGAGGACGGCGGTGCTGCCCATCCGGGCGGGGTCGCTGCCGACGTCGGGCTCGGTCAGCAGGAACGCGGTGATGGCCCCGGCGGCACACCGGGGCAGGTAGTCCGCCTTTTGGGTTGGCGTGCCGAAGACCTTGACCGGTTCCGGGACACCGATCGACTGGTGCGCGGACAGCAGGGCGCCGAGGCTGGGGTGCACCGAGCCCAGCAGGCCCAGCGCGCGGCCGTAGTACACCAGCGTGAGGCCCAGGCCGCCATATTCGCGGGGTATCTTCATGCCGAACGCGCCGAGCCCGGCAAGCCCGCGGAGATATTCGTCTGGAATCCGGGCGTCGCGCTCGATGGCACGCCCGGAGATGGTACGGCAGTACTCCGTCAGCCGGGCCATGAACGCCTCGCCACGCTCGACGTCGTCTGCCGGGGCCTCGGGCCACGGATGAATCAGGCTCAGGTCGAAGGCGCCAAGGTAGAGGCCCTTCGCGAAGCTGGGCTGGGTCCAACTGGTTTCCCTGGCTGCCTCGGCGATGGCCCGCGCGTCGGCGGCAGTTGCGTCCGGGCCGAGGTGGTCCGGCGGCACGGGGGTCTCAGGGGCTGGCGTCTCCGGTACGGGGGCCTCCGGTGCCGGTGTGCCTTCAGCGGCAGGATCTTCAATGGCGGAGCTCACTGGGCATCTCCTCTAACCGGGTGGCCGGCTTGAGCCCTGGATCCGCCGCGGGTGGAGGACCCTTCAGCTGTCCCGCAATACTACTCGCGGGTAAGTGCCGGTGCTAGGGGCGGTTAGCCCTTGACCATCAGCCAGAAGATCAGCGCCGAAGTCGACCTGGAAGTCGCCAGGCAGCTCGACGTGGCGGACCAGCCGGTCCCAGCCGTGGTTGACGACATGGACCAGGCCCGTCGCGCCACGGGCCAGGAGGTACCAGATGAGCCGACCCACGCCGACCAGGACCATGGCCGCGAACGCGGACACCATCATGAAGAGGCCGATGATCAGGGCGAACACGAGGGTGCCGGTGACCACCAAAGTGCCCGTTTCCACTGCGCTAAGGTCGAACTGCATTCTTCCCCCTGCACCATTGCGTCGGTTGAACCAGTAGCCCGAGCGTAGGGTGCGGGAGGCGTGCGCAACTAGGGCCCGTGGCCCGTTCCGCGCCCCTTGATATGGGATCGAAATGCTACCGAAGCGTAGGTCACGGAGCGGTTGCGGCCGCCTCACCAACCCCGGCCGTCGCCTTGATGCGGCGGAGGCTAATCGTCGTCGTGCTCGGGGGCGCTCTGGCTCAGGACCTTGAAATCCGTTCCAAGTGCAACTTCGACCTGGGTGCCGTTGCCGAGGCGCACTTCCACCTCGTAGGCTGCGCCGTTGTCGTCGCGTTCCACTTCCGTGACGGTGCCCGGGCCGACCTTCGCCAGGGCAGCCTTGGAAGCCATCGCGCGGTCGGCGTCGCTGAGCGCCGGACCGTCGGAGCCGCCGAAATCGTCGTCGGGTTCCAGATTGCCAGCGCCGAGCACCAAAGCGGCCGGATGCCAGAGTGGGAGGTCCCTGGCTTGTTGGGTCGCCGCCACCGCCACCGAGGCTCCGCCCAGCACCACAGCCGCGGTTGCCCCGCCGGTGATCCACATGGTTTTCTTCCGCATGGTCGTCCCCTCTCAGCTGGTTCTTCCAGTGTGCTCCGGATGCGGGGAGCGGACAATGACCAATCTGTCCGGGGGCCTGCGTTAACCTTGTAGCTGGCAGTTTTGCGAATCCGCTGCCCCACCACCCCGATCATCCTCTGGCAGTCGAAGGAGAGCGCGTGTCCCGATCCGCCGGAACGTCGGCCGACGCTATCAGCGCCCGGCTCCGAGATCTCGAGCTCCTCACTAAAGGTCCTGCCTGGGCGCTGACGCGTTCGGCGCCGTGGGTGATCGCCGTGCTGCAGGCATCCTTCACGCGCACCCGCGCCCAGTTGCCGCTGGAAGAATTCCACGCCGACGTCGACGCCTTCCTGGAGCAGCTCCGCCGGCAGGCCCCCGGCACGGGAGAGCAGCCGGGCGGTGCCGGTCCCGGCGCGCCCACCGGGAAGAAATATGCGGACGAGTGGACCCGCAAGAACTTCCTGACCCGTCGGAACCAGTCGGGCGCGATTGTTTATGAAGTCACCGAGCCCGCAGCCCGCGTCCTGGCTTTCCTGGACAGCCTGTCGAGCGAACGCTCCACGCTGAATGGCTCCCGGCTCGGCACCCTGCTCGGCGACGTCGAGAAGCTCGCGCATGAGACCAACCCGGACCAGAGCGCACGCCTCGAGTCCCTCGAGGAGGAGATTGACGAGCGCCGCCAGCTGATCGAGGACATCAGTTCCGGGGACTTCGACGGGCTGCTCGACGATGATGAGGCCGTGGAGGCTGCCGGCAACATCCTCGATCTCGCCGCCAGCCTGCCTGCGGACTACAAGAAGATGCGTGACCGGATCGAAGAGCTCGTGGGGGAGTTGCGCAACCAGATCATCGAGGAATCCCTGAGCAAGGGCGCCACCATGGCCCAGGTGCTCGAGGCCGACAAACGCCTTCGCGAGAGCCCCGAAGGCCGGACTTTCCGTTCCTTCACCGCGTTCTTGGACGACCCGCAGCAGCAGTTGCGGTTCCGGTCCGCGATTGGCGAGGTGCTGGGCCGGCAGTTCGCTGACGAGCTCAGCCACGATGAACGGGAGACCCTCAAGAATCTCGTGGCCGAGCTCCGCAGCCAGCACAGCCAGATCCAGAGGATCTACGGCAAGCTTAGCGAGAGTCTCAATACGTACGTCCAGAGCGACGACTTCCGCCAGTCGGTCCGGCTCCGCACGGTCCTGCGCGAGGCGGAGCAGGCGATCCGGTCCCTGCCGTACGAGCGCGAACGGCCCGGGCTGGTGCGCGGCCCGGTGCTGTTCAGTGCCGGCTTCGAGTCCCTGGCCATGGTCAAGCTCTTCGACCCTGACGAGTTCGCGGCGCCGCCCAAGCTGGCGGACCCCATCTCGTTCTCGGACGCGGACCGCGCCCGCTCGCCGCGGACCGGCAAGGCCAAGCCGGAAGCCATCCGCGCTGCGCTCGCGGGCGCGTCAACCCTCACCGAGGCCTGGGCGCAGCTGCCCGCCGGGGAACGCCACATCAACTCCATCAGGGCCCTGCTCTCGCAGACCCTTCACGACGGCGCCGCCTTCGACCGCGAAGCCTGGGGGCCGGTCGAGTTCGAACAGATCGACGGCAGCACCCGCACCGCCTACCTGCCTGTCGTCACGCTCACGAAGGATTGACCATTGACTGAGTTTTCAAACACCACCACAAACGCCGAGGCGGCAGTTGGTGCTGAACATCCCTTCACGGTCACCCCGCGCGACACTTTCGTCGACGGGGCCGCTCTCTTCCCGGGCGACACGGGCGTGCTCCCGATGAAGGTCCGGCAGGCGCTCGTAAAGCTGCTCAAGGGCCCGTATATTGACGGCGGCCGCGATGAAAAACTGTGGACCACGCTCCTGGACAACCAGCTCATCCTCCGCAGCCGCCTCTCCGAACTGTTCCTAACCATGCAGCTGGACCACGAACGCAAGGTCGCCGTCCTGCGCCCCGTGGACCCCGAGGCGATCGGCGGCAGCACCCGCTCCAGCATCCTGCGCCAGCAGCGGGCCCTTTCCCGGGTCGAAACCATCGTGCTGCTTCGCCTGCGCCTGCTCCTGGACCGCCATGTCACCGCCCAGACCGACCCGACGATCACCCGCGAGGAAATCGCAGAACTCGTTGCCCACTACCAGCCCGCCGGCCAGCAGGACGCCCTCCGCGACTCCGACGTCGTCAACCGTGCCATCACCAAACTCCTGGCCCGCCAACTCCTCCTCACCACAGGCCTGGAGGACGTTTACACGATCTCCAACGCCCTCCCCCTGGCCCTCCCGTTCGACAACATCGGCGACATCCCGGCTCAAATCGAAGCCCTGAAATCAGCCAACACGGACCAGTCCGGAACAGAACCGCTGCTAGACCTCGACGGCGACGCCGCAACGGACGCCCAAGGTGACCTGACCAACGACGACGACGGCGATGCCGCCCCGGGAGTGGCATCGGGCCTGTCGGAGCCGCGCGCTGAGCTGATCGAAGATCAGCTGCGCGGCGAAGGGGCGGGGGCGGCATCGCCGTCGGCGTCCCCCGCAGCCACAACTGACGCAACCGAAGCGGAGGAAGCCAAGTGAGCATCGCAACCATGCTGCCCATGGGCGAGCTCACCAACCCCGGCCAGATGCGCTTGGCACTGGTCCAGGTGGTCAACTGGGGCACATTCCATGGCGCCCACACCATGCGCGTGGACCGCAACGGCACCCTGCTGACCGGTAATTCCGGCGTCGGAAAGTCGACGCTGTTCGACGCCATGCTTCGGGTCTTCGATGCCCGTCCGCGCTCCAACGAAGCCGCGGCGCAGCGGGCCGGTGGCGCCGTGGAGGACAAGCGCACCACGTTCACGTACATGCGCGGCAAGGTCGGCGACAAGGCGGTCGGCGAGGGCTCGGCGAGTGCGTTCCAGCGCCCCGGTGCGACCTGGTCCGCCGTCGCCCTGACATTCGACAACGCCGCTGGCACCAAGGTCACGGTCTCGGCGCTGTTCGACCTGCCCAAGAACGGCACGGAATCCAGCGTCGGCCGGTACTACCTGATCGACAACAAGCCGCTGGACCTCGCGGCCATCGAGGGCATCGCGGACAAGCGGTTCACCAAATCCGCCCTGGACGTGATTTTCCCGGATGCCCAGATCTTCGACGTCCACAAGGCCTTCGCCGAACGCTTCCGGCGCCTCCTGGGGATCAACTCGGATCAGGCCCTGCCGCTGCTGCGTGTCATCCAGGCCGGCAAGGGACTCGGCGGCAGCGTCAACACGTTCTTCCGCGACCAGGTCCTCGATGCCCCGGCGACCCTGGCCGCCGCGGACGACGTCGTCGAGGAATTCAGCAACCTGATGTCCATCCGGCAACGCCTCGAGGACGTCCGGCAGCAGCGCGACCAGCTGGCTCCCATCCCCGGGCTGAACAAGGAGTACGCCCAGGCGCTGCTCGACGCAAACCGGCTGCGGGAACTTTCCGGCGAGGAATTCGAGGCCTACAAGCTGCAACTCGCTGTCACCGTCCACGGGAAGACCCTGGCCCGGTTGAAGGAGCTTGCCCAGGCCAAGGCCGACGACCTCGCGGCCGAACGCGCGGTCCGCGACGGCTTCGCCAAGGAGCTCCGCCAGCTGGAGGGCGAGTACAACAACCAGGGCGGCAACGCGATTTCCGCGATTGAGCAGTCCCTCGAGAACGCCCGCGTGGGGCTCAAGCTCCGCCAGGAGGTCGAGGAATCAACCCGCAAGGCGCTCTCCGACGCGGGCCTGGACCTTCAGTGGTCTGCCGCCGGCTGGGAACAGGCCCATGCCCACGCCGCCGCCCGCTCGGCCGAACTGCGCGACGACTCCGAGGCGCTCCGGGAGCTGCGCTTCGAGGCGTTCGACGGCCACGCGACGAAGAAGCGGGAGCTCGCCGCCGCCCAGCAGGAACTGGTGTCGCTCAAGACGCGCAAGTCGCTGCTGCCGCCGGCAAGCATTGAGAACCGCAGCGCCATCGCTGCGGCGACCGGCGTGCCGGAAGAGCACATGCCCTTCGGCGGCGAACTGATCGACCTCGCGGAAGACCAGGAGCAGTGGCGGCCGGCGGCCGAGCGGGCACTCCGGAGCCTGGCCACCACGCTGCTGGTTCCGGGCGAGCACTTCGGCGCCGTGACCCGGTACCTCAATGACCATTCCGTCCGCGGCGCCCTGCGCGCCGTGGATGTGTCCAAGCCGCTGGTCGGCGGCGCGCTGGCGGTGCAGGACGCAGCTGCCGGGGACCTGCTGACCAAGCTGAGGTTCCTGGCCGACGCCGGCCCGCGCATGGAGGCACTGGCCGAGGCCAGTGCCTGGCTCCGCGAGCGGATTGCGCTCGATTTCGCGTACCCCTGCGTGGAAGACCCGGACGAGCTCGCCGGCCTCGACAGAGGCTTGAGCCTGGGTGGGGTGGTCAAACGAAACCGCCACACGGTGGAAAAGGACGACCGCTTCACGTCCCGCCAGGACTACGTTCTTGGTTTCGACAACGCGGCCAAGCTGGAGCTCGTTGCGGCCCAGGTTGAGGACCTGCAGCAGGAACTGGTCAAGGCCGCCGAGCTCGCGCAAAGCCGGGAAGAGTCACACCAGGGCATGACCCGGCAGCTCGACGCCCTGCGCCGCGTCGCGGACGACCACCGGCCCTGGGATCAGGTTTCCGCCGCGGTGGCTGCGGAGGAGCTGGCGCGGATCGAACAGCGCCTCAAGGACGCCCTTGCCGCGCAGGCCGACCTCGAACCGCTGCGCGCCAACATCGAGGCCGTCCGGCACAAGCACCAGTCCAGCACCGAGGCAGCGGCCGTCCTGCAAAGCGAGTACAAGGCGCTGGATTCGCGAATGACCGCTGCGGATTCACTGCTCGAAGGCGCACGCAGCAGGCTGGCGCAGTCGCCGCCGTCGGAAACGGCCATCGCCGCCCTGGAGCCGTACTTCACCGGGTTCGGCGACGTCACGGAGATGCACGAGCTCGACAACCTTGCCAACCAGGTCCGCACCCGGCTTCTCGCGGAACTGCACGGGGCGGAGTCTCGCGGGCAGGCCACGTCGGAGCGGCTTACCCGCATCTTCGAGGGCTTCGTGCGGGAATGGGGCACGGCGATTTCGGCCGACCACGGCACGTCGATCGGCGCCGCAGGGGAGTTCGAATCCCGTTACCACGCGATCGTCAGCGACGGACTGCCCGCGCAGGAGGCCGAGTTCCGGCAGTTCTTCAACCAGCGCACGCACGAATCCTTTTCCACCCTGCTCCACCTTCTGGATGAGGAACGCCGCTCCATCACCAGCCGCATCCTGCCGTTGAACGGCATCCTCTCCGAGGTCAACTTCCACGAAGGCAGCTTCCTGGAGCTGGACATCAAGCAGACCCTGCCGGCGACGGCGAAGCAGTTCAAGGACGCCGTCCAGAACGCGCTCAAGGTCCGGCACGCCCGGCCGGGCAAATCCGCCGCGGCAGCCGTTGCAGCGGGGGAGCCGGACGACGACGCGGAGCTCACCAACCGCTACAAATCCCTTGAGACGTTGGTGAAACGGCTCGGCTCGCAGACCCCGGAGGACCGGCGCTGGCGTGCCGAGGTGCTGGACGTGCGCGGGCACCTGTTCATCCAGTGCAAGGAGCACCGGGAGATGCCCGGGCGCGGCAAGAGCGGTTCCGCGAAGACCGAGGTCTTCATGCACGCTGACACCGGCTCCATGTCCGGCGGCGAGAGGCAGCGCTTCACGGCCTTCATCATGGCGGCGGCGCTGAGCTACCAGCTGGGCATCGCCGAACAGGGCTTCACCACCTACGGGACCGTGATGATGGACGAGGCCTTCGTCCTCGCGTCGGAGGAGTTCGCGGGGGCGGGCATCAAGGCGCTGCACGAATTCGGCTTCCAGCTGCTCCTTGCCGCCCCGGAAAATGTCATCGACCTCTCCCGCCATCTGGGTTCTGTGACGGAGATCCTGCGGGACAAGCGCACAAACCGCTCCGGGGTGCTTACCGCGCCCGTGATCGGCCCACGGGCCGGCACGGAAGGTCGCTGGCGATCCGAGGCGAACCCGGTGGACATCGTCCTGCGGTAGGAATGCAAATCGGGTCTTCGCGCTCTGTGGAGGGCTGTTACCTGCTTTTAATGGCAGATATATAACAAATCGATGGATTTACTGTCGGAGATCTGTTCCGGGCTTCCTTCCGCGTGCCACTCTTTGGAGCATCATCCCTCTCCCGCGCTCCATAGGGTCCGCACGGAACATGCCGCGAGGCGCCCCAGCCTCACCCCTGCCGAGCTTGGGCGTCCCCAGGAAAGGCACCACCATGCGCTCTCCGCATCGCGCACCCCTCGTAACAGCCCTCGCCACCGCCGCGGCATTCGCACTGGCCGGCTGCGGGTCAGCAGTCACAGGCGGCAACGCCTCACCGCCCCCCGCCGCCGCCCCGTCGGCTACGGCAAGCGCCGCATCTGCCCCCGAAGCGTCGGGGCCGCCGGCTACGACCGATCCATCCACCGCTCCGTCCTTCGCCCCCGCGGTGTCGGACCGTAAAACGTATACCTTCCCGGACGGCCACGTGTCCTTTGCGCATCCGACCGATTGGCGAGTGGAACTCTTCACGGCCGGAAAATCGCCGTTCGTAGGGACCGCCACGGTTTATGACGCGGGCGGCGTCAAGCAGGCCACCATCTATTCCGGGAACATAGCCGATGGCGTGACGAACCCCGTGACCAGAACTGTCTTCGAAGCTGCCCCCGTTCCCGGGCTGCAGGGGCAGCCCGCCCCTCAGGCCCAGTATGCCTTCTACGTGGACCGCGTGAACGGCAGTGCCAAGTACCGCATGCCTCTGAGCGCCGGTGCGCCGATTGCCGGAGCAGAGATGGCCCTCGACGGCATCATCCGGACCGCGACCGGGGTCCTGGTTGCCGACGTCGAATTCATCGAGAAGCCTTTCGCCAGTGACGATGCAGCCAAGACTTGGCTGGCCGGCACGGACGGGCAGACGCTCAAGGCCCTGCTGCTGAGCATCTCCTACCGCTGATTCCTGGCAGCTGAGACAGCCGGAGTAATTACGTTACTCAAACCTTTCTTAATTCATTGGAGGATAGGCTAGCCTTACTTAGGTTTGCTTCACTACCTAAGGAGTCCCGTGCCTTCCGCCGTCTGTTCCCGTTCCTTCACCGCCCGCGCCGCCGCTGTCGTGGCCGCCGTCGCGCTTGCCCTCACCGCCTGCTCTACCAGACCGGCAAACTCGACGGCGGCAGCCATCTCAGGCCAGCCGGCCAGCCCGGCCTTCCCCGTCACCATCAAGAACGTCTTCGGCGAAACCACGATCGAAGAACAGCCCACGCGCGTGGTCACCGTGTCGTGGGTCAACGATGACGTGGCGCTCGCCCTCGGCGTGGTCCCTGTGGGCGTGCCCAAGAATGAGTGGGGCGGCAACGACCACGGATCCACGCCCTGGAAGGACGCCGCACTGGAAAAGCTCGGGGCAGGATTCGGAACAAGCAAGGCGCCAGCGCAGTTCTCCGAGGCCGACGGCATCAACTTCACGGAGATCGCCAAGCTGAACCCCGACGTCATCCTCGGCGCCTATTCCGGCCTGACGGAGGAGGGCTACAAGAAGCTCAGCGAAATCGCTCCGGTCATCGCCCAGCCGGAGGTGGCCTACGGAACGCCGTGGCAGGAGTCCACCAGCATCATCGGCAAGGCCCTGGGCAAGGAAGCCGAGGCCAGCAAACTTGTCGCCGACACGGAAGCCACCATTAAGGAGAAGGTCTCCGAGTACCCCCAGCTCACGGACAAAACATTCATTTACGGTAACCTCGAGCCTGCCAAGAGTGATGGCATCAATGTCTACACCGCGAACGACAACCGTCCGCGCTTCCTCTCCAGCATCGGCATGAAACTGGCCCCGGTCGTGGCGCAAAACTCCGCCGGCTCCAAGGAATTCTTCATTCCGTGGTCCGCCGAGAAGGCCAATGAGCTGGCCTCCGACGTCTTTGTCACCTGGGTTCCGGACGCCAAGACCGCCGACGGCATCAAGGCCGACCCGCTGCTCGGCCAGATCCCGGCCATCAAGAACGGTGCCCTCGTCGCGGACTCGAACAACACGCTCACGCTCTCCATCTCGGCATCCTCGCCGCTGAGCCTGCCGTGGTCCCTGGATACGTTCCTGCCCCAGCTCGGCGCGGCAGCAGACGCCGCGGCGGCCGCGCAGTAGCCGCACGCCATGACAACCCGAACGACGGCGGCGGCGGCCGGGCCGGAAGCCGTCACCGTACCGGTCTGGCGGCTGCCCGTACCGCGTGCCGCCTGGTTGCTGGCCGCCGGCGTCGTTCTCGTGCTGGCCTGCGGGGCTTCGTTGGCTGTCGGCGCCCGGGACTTGCCCCTGGCAGCGGTCTGGGAGGCGCTCGCCCGGTTTAATCCTGACGACGGAAACCACGCCGTGGTCCACGCGAGGATTCCACGCACAGTTCTGGGCCTCCTCGCCGGGGGTGCCCTGGGTCTCGCCGGCGCAGCCATGCAGGGACTGGCCCGAAATCCGCTGGCGGACCCCGGAATCATGGGCGTCAACGCCGGGGCGGCCCTGGCCGTGGTCACCGGGATCTACCTCTTCGGCGTCTCCTCACTCACCGGCTACATCTGGTTCGCGTTCATCGGTGCCGCCGCGGCCGCCGCCGTCGTGTATTTGACCGCCTCCCTCGGCCGTGAAGGTGCCACCCCGGTGAAGCTGGCCCTCGCCGGCGCCGCACTCAGCGCGGGACTGTTCTCCCTCATGAATGTCATTCTCGTATCCAGCCAGGACACCTTGGACCGCTTCCGCTTTTGGCAGGTCGGCGGCATCGCGGGCCGTGACTGGGCGGTGGTCCTCCCCGGCCTGCCCTTCCTGGCCATCGGTGCTCTGATCGTGCTCGCCTCCGGCCGTGCCCTGAACAGCCTTGCCCTCGGCGATGACACCGCCCGTGGGCTCGGCCAGAACGTCGGACTGTCCCGGGGAGTCGCCGCCGCAGGCGTCGTGCTGCTGTGCGGGTCTGCCACGGCCTTGGCGGGTCCGATCGGTTTCGTGGGGCTGGTGGTTCCGCACGCGGTGCGGGCTGTAACCGGCCCCGACTACCGCTGGATTCTGCCGTTTTCACTGGTGCTGGCCCCCGCGCTGCTGATCACCGCCGATGTGATCGGCCGCGTGGTCCTGCTGCCGGGCGAAGTGCCGGCCGGCATCATGACCGCACTGGTGGGCGCGCCGGTGTTCGTCTGGCTGGTCCGCCGGAGCAACGGGGCGGGACTGTGAACCATCCCGACCTCTTCTCCGTGGCGCGCGAACTCGGTGACAACGCGCCCAGTACCCCGCCCCCGGCCTCTCCTTACCGACGCTCGTTGATCCTTCGCTCCTTCAGCCCCCCAGTGCTGCGCCGGCCGCGCCTGGGCCGCACCGCCTGGCTGGCGTTCGCCGTCGTCGTCCTGCTGGCCGTCAGCGTGCTGCTTGGCAGCTATACCGTGACCGTCCCCGACTTCCTCCGGATCGTCACGGCACAGCTGACCGGCGGGAAGAGGATCCCCGGCGCAAGCTTCATCGTTCTCGAAACCAAGCTGCCCCGGGCCGTCCTGGGCGCGATGATCGGAGTGGCCTTCGGCTTGTCCGGCGCGCTCTTCCAGCGGATGCTCCGAAACCCGCTAGCCAGCCCCGACATCATCGGCATCAGCTCAGGGGCGAGTGCTGCGGCCGTCACTGCCATCACCGCCTTCGGCGCCTCGGGCGCTGCGGTGTCCGGGGCGGCCCTCGCCGGCGCACTCGGCGTCGCTGCTCTCATTTACGCGATTTCCCGCGGTCGCCCGGGTGGTGCGAACCCGTCCCGTGGCGCAGGCAACCGGCTCATTCTGGCCGGCATCGGCATCGCGGCCGCCCTTGGCGCCGTCGTCAATTTCTTGCTGACCCGGGCTGACATTCGTACCGCCGCCGAGGCCCTGGTCTGGCTCAACGGTTCCCTCAACCCCGCGAGCTGGGACCGGGCCGGCGTCCTGGGGGCTGCGCTGCTGGTCCTGGTGCCCGGCGTGGCCGCCCTCGCCGGACCGCTGCGCATCCTGGAACTGGGCGATGATGCCGCGGCGGCCCTCGGCGTCCGCGTGGGCCTGACCCGGCTCGCCGTCGTCATGACGGCCGTCGCCCTGGCGGCCGTGGCAACGGCCGCGGCCGGGCCGGTCGCGTTCGTCGCATTCCTGGCCGGGCCCATCGCCCGCCGCTTCACCGGAGGCCCCAGCCTGCCGGCCTCCGCCCTGCTCGGTGCGCTGATTGTCCTTGCGGCGGACTATTTCGCCAGCAACGTCGCCCCGTTGCTGCTGGCCGGCACCGTCTTACCGGTCGGTGTCGTCACCGGCGCGCTCGGCGCGCCGTTCCTGCTGTGGCTGCTGGTCACCGCAAACCGAAAGGATGCTTGAGATGGCAGTACTCAAAGCCCGTGACCTGACGCTGCAGTACGGCCAGCGCCGGGTCACCGACGGCCTCACGACCGAGATTCCGGAGGGAAAGGTCACGATGATAGTCGGGGCCAACGCCTGCGGTAAATCGACCCTCCTGCGCGGCCTGGCCCGGCTGCTCAAGCCGGTCGGGGGCAGTGTGACGCTGGACGGCAAGAACATCCATTCCCGGCCCGCCCGCGAGCTCGCCCGTACCCTGGGGCTGCTTCCGCAGCACCCCGTGGCCCCTGGCGGCATCACTGTCCGGGACCTAGTGGGGCGGGGCCGCTATCCGCACCAGGGATTCTTTCGAAACTGGTCGGAGCAGGACGAGTCCGCCGTGCAGCGGGCGCTCGAGGCCACCCGCACCCTGGAGCTCGCCGGCCGCGACGTGGATGAGCTTTCCGGCGGCCAGCGCCAAAGGGTCTGGATAGCGATGGCACTGGCCCAGGAGACCGACGTCCTGCTGCTGGATGAACCCACCACCTACCTGGACCTCGCGCACCAGGTAGAGGTCCTGGACCTGGTCACGGATCTGAACCGGCAACGCGGCACGACGGTGGCGATCGTGCTTCACGATCTCAACCTGGCGGCACGCTACGCGGACCACGTTCTCGCCCTGAAGAACGGCCGGATCGTGGCCGCCGGTCCGGCCGTCGACGTCGTGACTCAAGAACTCGTCCGCGACGTCTTCGGCCTGGACTCGGTGGTGATACCCGATCCGGTGTCCGGACAACCCCTTGTCCTCCCCCTCGGCAGACACCATGCCGGTTCCCCGTGCCACGACGAAACCCTGGAGCTGGTCCCATGAGAACCGCCAACATTACGAAAGCCCTCGCTTCCCGCCTCCCGACGGAACCGATGACCCTCGCCTTTGAGGTCACGGTCACCGCTGTCCAGACGCTCAGTCCAACCTTCCGCCGGATCACCTTCGGCGGCTACAGCCTCCGGGACTTCGGCGTCCACGGCGACCCCTTGGATCTGCGGATCAAGGTGATGATTCCGTCCACAGCAGCGGACGGCACGGCCGTACCCCTGCCGGCCTTCCAGACTGAGCAGCCGGGCTGGTACCAGGAATGGTTGGCCATGGACCCCGCCGTCCGAGGCTCCATGCGCACTTACACCGTGCGGCAGGAGCGGCTCGACGCCGTCTACCCGGAGATCGACGTCGACTTCGTGCTGCACTTCGACGCGGCCGGCAACGGCGGCCCGGGGGCAAGTTGGGCCTTGAACGCCAAGCCCGGGGACCACCTGGTCCTGATCGGGCCGAATAACCGGGCCGCCCACTGCGTCACGGCGGAAAGCTACTCCGGCATCGAATGGCGGCCGGGTCTGGCCCAGCGGGTCCTGCTGGCCGGGGATGAGACTGCAGTCCCGGCCATCAGCTCCATCCTCGAAAGCCTTCCGCCCTATATGAGCGGCCACGCGATCCTGGAGGTCCCGACCGCTGCCGACTTCCACGACCTCACCTCAGCCGCCGACATCGGTATCACCTGGCTTTCCCGTGGCATGGCCCGCGGCCGGCCGCGGGCTCACGGCGAGTTACTGGAGGAAGCGGTCCGCGCTGCCGTGCCGGTGCCGGGCTGGGTGGGCGTCACCTCGGCGGACCCTGCTGGCGGGTTGGAACACCCTCCAGCCGAGCCGGAACATCCTCCTGCCGGTCCCGAACCCGAGGACGTCAACATTGACCGCGACATTCTGTGGGAGACCCCCGCCCGGATGGACGCCGAGGCGGTCGGCCCCGGCAGGAACCCGGACAGGCCCGCCGGCGCCCTGCCGTTCTACGCCTGGATCGCCGGGGAGGCGGCCTCGGTCAAGGAGCTGCGGCGCTACCTGGTGCGGAACGTGGGGATCGACCGCAAGCAGGTGGCGTTCATGGGTTACTGGCGGCAGGGGAAGGCCGAGCTCTAGGCACGCCCTATGCGACGCTCCCGCAGGTTTGGCGGGCGTGCCGGTGGCGCTCCCGCAGGTTTGGCGGCCGTGCCGCTGACGCTCCCGCAGGTCTGGCGGGCGTGCCGGTGACGCTCCCGCAGGTTTGGCGGGCGTGCCGGTGACGCTCCCGCAGGTTTGGCTGTTCTCGTTGTGACGCTCCCGCAGGTCTGGCGGGCGTCACCTGGGGTTAACTCTCCCTTTCCCTGCCGGTTTTTTGGGGTGGCTAGGGTGCTGGGGTGGCTTCATTTCCTTTGCTTCCGGATCGGGGAGGGCGGCGGGTTTTTGTTGCCTTGGGGGACTCCTTCACTGAGGGGGTGGGCGACTACGATCCTCGTTTCCCCAACGGGGTGCGGGGTTGGGCCGACAGGGTTTCGGAGAAGCTGGCCAAGGCTCAGCCGGGGTGGGAGTACGCAAACCTGGCCGTCCGCAGCAAGCGGCTGCGGCACATCATCGGCGAACAGCTAGAGCCGGCCCTTGCCCTGGAGCCGACGCTCATCACGCTGTACGCGGGCGGCAACGACATCCTGGATTTCGGCACGGACATCGAAGCCCTCATGCGGGACTACGAGTCGCTGGTGGCGGCGCTCGCCGGCACGGGCGCAACGCTTGTGTTGTTCACCGGCTTCGACGTCAAGGTCTCAGCGCTTCTGGAGCCCCTGAAGAAGCGCAACGCCTTCTACAACCGGCGGGTCCGTGAAATCTCAGGCCGCTACGGGGCGGTGCTGGTGGACTACTGGTGCTTCGACGCATTCCATGACCGCCGAATGTGGGATTCGGACCGGCTGCACATGTCCAAGGCGGGCCACAAATACCTGGCCTCGCAGGTTCTTGACCACCTCGGCGTGCCCCATAAGATCAAGCCCAAGGAGTGGGCGCCGCCGGTGAAGCCGGGGCTGCGTGAGTGGGAACGCCGGCAGCGCCGTTGGGTGCATGACTGGGTGCTGCCCCTCTTCGGACGCAAGCTCCGCGGAGTCACCCTCGGCGACCAGCTCCGGCCGCGCTGGCCCCAGCCCGTGAAGGTCCCGCCCAAGGGCGGGCTGAAGAAGCTGGTGCACGCACAGCGCGCCGGCGGCTAGGCCCGTGCCCGGCACTGGTCCGGCATCCGCCCGGATTCAGCTGTCCAACAGGTTCTCGTAGCCCGGGGCCACCCGGTTGGCGTGGAACTCCATGACCTCGAAGTCAGCCACGCCGTTGACGTAGAACGGGTCCTTGGCCAGGGCGGCGTCCAAGCTGGCGCGGTCGGCGTTGGAGAGCAGCAGGCCGCCGGTGCGGGGGATCTTGCGGCCCGCGACCATGAAGACTCCCTCATCGAAGGCCGCCTGCAACCACGTCACGTGTGCCGGGAGATGGAATTCCACGATGTCGTCGGGGACCTTGTAGGTCAGGGAGACTACGTACATGCGGCCAGCCTACCGGTACCCGCTCCCCGACAGGCAGGAACTTTCACGGACTCCCTGCACCGAAGTTGAACCGTCAAGCTTCACGTCTCCTACAATGTAGCCATGACCGATCCCCGCTGGCTCAACGCCGACGAACGCCGGGCCTGGCTCGCCCTGCTGAGCATCAATACCCTGCTCCCGGCCGCCCTGGACACCCAGCTCCATGCGGCGGGCAAGCTTTCGCTGTTCGACTACAACGTTCTGGCGATGCTCTCCGAGGCCGAGGGGCGATTCCTGCCCATGAGCGAGCTCGCTGCGCGCACCAGCGCTTCCTTGTCCAGGCTCTCCCATGTGGTCACCAAGCTGCAGAACCGGGGCTGGCTTGAGCGCCGGCCCCACCCCGGCGACGCCCGCGTCACCACGGCGCACCTGACCGACGCCGGCATGGAGACGATCGTGAAGCTCGCCCCCGGCCATGTCGAGGCTGTCCGGTCGCTGTTCCTCGATGCCTTGCGCCCGGAGGACGTGGCTAATCTGGCCCAGATCGGTGAAAGGATCGTGGGCCGCCTCGACGACGACCACTGGATCCTGCGCCAAAGCTAGCGTCCCCCGCCTGGGCGTCTTTGTTGCTCCCGGCAACTGCTGGCAGACTTGGCTCATGGATTTCACGTCCCGCTATGTAGCCCTTGGAGACTCCTTCACGGAAGGCGTCGGTGACGACGACTCCAACCGTCCGAACGGCGTCCGGGGCTGGGCGGACCGCGTGGCAGAGCAGCTCGGCGCCGCGGACCCGGAGTTCGGGTACGCGAACCTTGCCATCCGCGGCAGGAAACTCCGCCAAATCATGGCCGAACAGGTGGACGCCGCCGTCGCCCTCAAACCCACCCTGGTGAGCATCTACGCCGGCGCGAACGACATCCTCCGGCCCAAGATCGATATCGATGACCTCCTGGTGGAATACGACGCCGGAATCCGCAAGCTCGCTGCCACCGGTGCAACCGTCGTGATGTTTACGGGCTTTGACGCGCGCGGTTCCAAGATTTTCGGCACCATGCGCGGCCGGACCGCCATCTACAACGAACTGGTGCGCGGAATCGCCGGCGACCACGGCGCCCTCCTGGTCGATTACTGGCGCTTCAGCGAGTACTACGACTGGGGCATGTGGGCCACCGACCGGATGCACATGTCCTCCGCTGGCCACGCGAACATGGCCAAGCGCGTCCTCACTGTCCTGGAACACGAGCACTCAATCGACGTCCCGCCCATGACACCGGTGCCGGAGCTGAGCCGAGTGGAGGCCATCCGCGCGAACGCCCGCTGGGTCCGCGAATTCGCCGGGCCCTGGGTTGTCCGGCGAGTCACCGGAAAGTCGTCCGGAGACGGTCTGCGGCCAAGGTACGGCCAGCTCGCACGCCCGGCAGAGGGCCGGTAAGGGCCGGTAACGGACGGTCAGGCGCGGAATCCCGGCGTCGCGAGAAGCTGCCCGCCCCGGCGGACGGCGAGTACATCGATGTCCCAATGCTCCGTGGCGCGGTCCAGCATCGCGGCCCCGCCCGCGACGATCGCCGTCGCCAGCACATCGGCTGTGACAATGTCCGCAGCGGCCACGGAAACCTGGATGAACTCGGCCCCGCCGGTGCCGGTCGTCCAGATGTGGTCGCCCCGCTCTGCGGAACCGGACGTCGCAAGGGCGCGCCGGGCGCTTGTTGTCCAGCAGCCGGGGCCGCCGAGCTCGAGTGCGGACAGCAGTGCCGAGCGGTCCTGCGGGTCCACCACCCCGGCCGTCCATGATGCCGCGCTGCCCGGGACGGGCGAGCCCATCACCAGGATGTCGCCGCCGGCGTTCAAACACCAGTGGCTGATCCCGCGGGAGCGCAGTGCCTCACCGGCCTGGGCGATTGCATAGCCCTTGATGATCCCGGAAAGGTCCAGCACGCCGTCGGGCCGTTCCGGGGAGAACGCACCTTCCGTCGTGAGCCGCCAGCCGAGGGCGTCCGCGTAGCGGTCCCGCATTCCGGCGGATGCTTCGCGCAGCGAAAGCTCCCCGCGCGCCAGCCTGCTGGCCTCGGAATCGGGGCGGTACAGGCTGAAGGATTCATCCATCCGGTCAAAAACCCGTTCGACGGCGGCAGCGGCGTCGTCGAACCCGCCGTCAGCGCCGGCGGCCGTTTCCGGGACGGCCGCTGTTCCCAAGGCTCTGGCAGGAACGGTCAGGCTGACGACGGTGCCCATGGAGCCGAAAGTCCTGGCTCTCAGGGCTGAACTGCCCAGCTCAGAGGTTGGCTGCATCGAGTGCCGCCTGCAGGGAGTTCAAGTACGCGTCGCTGGTTACCGTGGCACCGCTGATGGTCTGCACGTCCGCAGACTGGGCGCTGAGGACCTCGTCGCGCAGCAGCGGGGCAGCCCGGTTGCTGATCTGCACGGACTTGCGTTCGGCGTCGGTCAGCTGCAGCGCCGTGACATCAGTGATTTTTCCTGCCTGAACCGTGATCTGCACCTGCACGGAGCCGAACCGGGTCTGGACGACGGCGCCGTCGTAGGTGGCTACGGCCTTGGCCGAGGCCCCGGTGGCGCCGCCCGCGGTCGACGTACCGGACGAACCCGTTGAGCCGGACGCTCCCGTCGACCCGGTGGACCCAGTGGACCCGCTGGTGCCGGCCGCCGCGCTCGCGACGGAACTGCTTGTGTCGGCCACGTGGATGCCTGATTGCCAGCCCGCAATGAGGATGCCAGCGGAGGCGAGGGCTGCTGAAACTGCTGTGCGAGTTCTCACCAGTCGAACCTTTCGTAGTGGAGTTGGTCTTCCCGGACGCCGGCTGCGCGGGCGTCCTCAAGCACGTATTGCGCCCAGGCGGCGGGGCCGCAGATGTAGACGTCCGCTTCGGCGACCTTCGGGTCGAAGCTGGCCAGCCGGTGGCCGGCGCGTGCGGAGTTCTCCGGCAGCCAGGTCCGGACGCCGGCCGGACGGGAGCCTGTCAGATGGAATAGCGTGGCGCCGCGCTGCCGGCAGAGTTCGAGGATTTCCTCACCCAGATAGAGTTCGGATGCGCTGTGGCCGCGGAGGATGACCGTGGCGTTCCCCGGCTGGAACGGCGTGTTCTCCAGCAGGGCGCGGATCGGAGTGATGCCGATACCGGCGCCGACCATCACGACGTGCTTGCGGCTCCGCGCGGCGGTGCTGAACAGCCCGTACGGCCCCTCCACAGCCACCTTGGTTCCAGGCCTGAGCGACGCAAGCTGGGCCGAGCCCCTGCCGAGGTTGCGGACGGTGATCCTCAGCACGCCCTGGCCCGCGACATCGAACCGGACAGGCTCGGCGGACAAACTGAACGGATGCGGATGCCACCACAGCCCCGGCGCCAGGAACCGCCAGACAAAGAACCGACCGCCACTGCCCGCGAGCAGGTCAAGCCGGAGGCCGGACATTTCAATGCTCACCACTCCGGGGGACACCCGGACCACCCGCTTGACGGTCAGCTGGTGCCGGAAGGTTGCCACCAGCGGCTGGATGACGCGGTAGTAGAGCAGGGCTGCGCCGGTCGCGATGCACAGTGCCAGCCAGTACCAGCGCTGCCAGGTGCCTTCGGCAAAGAGGCCGCCCACGCTGAACTGGTGGGGGAGCGCGGTCAGGACCGCCGCGTACGTCAGGAGATGGACGGCGTACCAGAATTCGTAGGGGAATCGACGTCGCACGGCCACCAGGGAGGTGACAACGACGGCGATGAACAGGAGCATCGAGATGTACGCCAGCCACATGTCCGGCACCAGTACCCACAGCGCCACCGACTCGCTGACTGGGTCCAGCCCTTCCGCCATGCCGTAACCGATCGCGATGAGGATCCCGTGTGCCAGGAGGAGGTAGAGGGCCGGCTTGCCCAGCTTGCGGTGGAACTCCAGGGCGCGGTCGTGGCCGACCGTGTGGTCGATGAGCGGAATCCGCGCCGCCAGGAGCAGCATCAGGAGGACCAGGTCCATGCCGGCGAGGCCGGCCACAATGCCCAGAGCGGTGAAGGTGCCGGCGGGAGTCGAAAGGCCGGCCGCTCCGCCGTCAGCCAGCCACAAGGCTACGGCGCCCGCCAGGGACGCCCAGAAGAGGACGGCCAGCAGATCAGCTCTCAACAACCGCCGTCGATGCTGCCCCTCGAAGGGGTTCGCGGCGCCGCGGGAGCCGGGGCGAACCTCGGGACGGGTCGAAAGAAGTTGTGCGTTCATGGATCCAGATTCGCCCTGATGCCTATCATTTTGCTGTGAAACGGCTTCGTCCGGCATATGACCTGGGACGGCTGCGGCGCTGGCGCGGAGGGGAGCCGCTATACACCATGCGGGGACGGATTGGTCTTTAATTCGTCGAACTCGTAGACTTGGTAGGCGCTAGGTGGCGCGGAGCGTGTGCAATTGCTCCGGTTGGCAGGGCCCGTGATGAGAAATCGACGGTCTTGGCGGCCGGTAGTTAGGGGCTCAAGTTGCGCGCATTCCTGTATTCGCCCAGCATCCCGGCACTTCGCAATGGTTGTCCAATGGACCGTCAACGCCCGGTGCC
This sequence comes from Arthrobacter sp. NPDC058192, assembly GCF_042883665.1. NCBI lineage: Bacteria > Bacillati > Actinomycetota > Actinomycetes > Micrococcales > Micrococcaceae > Arthrobacter > Arthrobacter sp. NPDC058192. The sequence goes on from NZ_JBHVVJ010000015.1 coordinate 142,359, forward strand.
CATGCCACAATCTTCGCCGCATTGAGGAAGCAGCCGGTCTGTACCGTCTGCCTCGATCCCGCGGAACGGAGCTTGGGGGAGCTGGAAGCGGACGCCGCTTAACGCACGGTCAACGGAACTCTGTTTGCCGTTTCATTTATTTTTTTGAGGAGAGTCGTCATGGCAGCACACTGCCAGGTGACCGGAGCCGAGCCGGGCTTTGGACACAGCATTTCGCACTCGCACCGTCGCAACAAGCGCCGGTTCGACCCGAACATCCAGAAGAAGCGCTACTGGGTTCCGTCCCTGCGCCGTAACGTCACGCTGCAGGTCTCTGCTCGTGGCATCAAGACCATCGACGTACGCGGCATCGACGCTGTCGTCGCCAGCATCCTGGCACGAGGAGTGAAGCTCTAGTGGCAAAGGACAAGGACGTACGTCCGATCATCAAGCTGAAGTCGACCGCGGGCACGGGCTACACCTACGTGACGCGCAAGAACCGTCGTAACGACCCGGACCGCCTGGTCCTGAAGAAGTACGACCCCAAAATCCGCCAGCACGTCGAATTCCGAGAGGAGCGCTAACACATGGCTAAGAAGTCCAAGATTGCTAAGAACGAACAGCGTAAAGTCATCGTCGAGCGCTATGCTGCAAAGCGCCTCGAGCTGAAGAAGACCCTGGTTGACGTCAACGCGACCGACGAAGCACGTGAAGAAGCACGCCTCGGCCTGCAGAAGCTGCCCCGCAACGCGTCCCCGATTCGTCTGCGTAACCGCGACATCATCGACGGCCGTCCCCGCGGTACCTTCCAGAAGTTCGGCATCTCCCGTGTTCGCTTCCGCGACATGGCTCACCGCGGTGAGCTCCCGGGCATCACGAAGTCTTCCTGGTAATTCAGTGCACCTGTTGTCAGTGGCTTGAGCCAATGACTTCTAGAAGGGCCGGCAACCATCTGGTTGCCGGCCCTTCTTGCGTTTAACGCCCGGATGCCCGGGTTTGATGATCGAAGGCCCGGTCCGGGCGACCGGTGTTGCCGGCCTCGGCTATGGTGACGCACCACACAGCAGTGAAGTACGACGGCGCAGCGCCTCCTTCGGGGCCGGGCGGGCGGCTTTGGCGCGTGCTGGCGGGGTTTTTGGCATGGCAGCCGGGCGGGTTGCGGTGGGGGCGTGGGGGGTGTATTGTTTTCTAAGTCGCCGAGAGGGAGACCAGCGGAAAGCTGGGAACCGGAGGCGGCGAATCCCCTAAATTTCAAGACCTGATCTGGTCGGCGTTTTGTGCGCTCCGGGTTTGGTGGGGCGGGTCCGGGTGGTTGCGGTTGGCGGGAATGCTGATTTGCTAAGTGTCCGGGGTTCGGGTAAGTTTGAAAAGTTGCTCCGGAGCGATCCGCGACCGATTGATGGTTGTGGTGGTGCCGGGTG
>NZ_JBHVVJ010000016.1:0-138367 GCF_042883665.1 Arthrobacter sp. NPDC058192
CAAAACGCTCGGCTGGAAAACTCCAGCCGAGCGTCTGCGTGATTTACTACTAACCACCTAACCAACAGGTGTTGCAACGACCCCTAGAAACCGCCTGGCGTTCGGCGGGCCCACCCGTTTTTTGCGGAAGGATCTAGCGCGAACCGTAGTTCGGGGCTTCCACCGTCATCTGGATGTCGTGCGGGTGCGATTCCTTGAGCCCGGCCGCGGTGATGCGCACGAACTTGCCGCGCGCCTTCAGCTCGGCGACGGTCGGGGCGCCGGTGTAGAACATGGTCTGGCGGAGGCCGCCGACCAGCTGGTACGCCACAGAGGACAACGGGCCGCGGTAGGCGACGCGGCCTTCGATGCCTTCCGGGATGAGCTTGTCATCGCCGGAGACGTCGGCCTGGAAATAGCGGTCCTTGGAGTACGAGGTGTTCTTGCCGCGGGTTTGCATGGCACCGAGGGAGCCCATGCCGCGGTAGCTCTTGAACTGCTTGCCGTTGACGAAGATCAGCTCGCCCGGGGATTCGTCGCAGCCGGCCAGGAGGGAACCGAGCATCACGGTGTCGGCACCCGCCACGAGCGCCTTGCCGATGTCGCCCGAGTACTGCAGGCCGCCGTCGGCGATCAGCGGGACGCCGGCCGGGATGGCCGCCTTCGCCGACTCGTAGATGGCGGTGATCTGCGGGACGCCGACGCCGGCAACGACGCGGGTGGTGCAGATGGAGCCGGGGCCGACGCCGACCTTGATGCCGTCGGCACCGGCGTCGATCAGCGCCTGGGCACCTTCGCGGGTGGCGGCCTGGCCGCCGATGATGTCCACGTGTGCCGCGGCAGGCTCGGCCTTGAGCCGGCTGATCATTTCCAGGACGCCCTGGGAGTGGCCGTTCGCGGTGTCCACAAAGAGTGCGTCCACACCGGCGTCGATGAGCGTCATGGCCCGTTCCCAGCCGTCGCCGAAGAAGCCGATCGCCGCGCCGACGCGCAGGCGGCCTTCTTCGTCCTTGGTGGCGAGCGGGTACTGCTCGGCCTTGGTGAAGTCCTTGGTGGTGATCAGGCCCTTGAGCCGGCCCTGCTCGTCAACAAGGGGGAGCTTCTCGATCTTGTTCGTGGCCAGCTTGTGCGAGGCTTCCTCGCGGCTGATGCCGACGTGCCCGGTGACGAGCGGCATCTTGGTCATGACGTCGCTGACCAGCCGGAGCGGGAAGTCCGATTCCGGCACGAAGCGGGTGTCGCGGTTGGTGACGATGCCCAGCAGCCTGTTGCCCTCGTCCACGACCGGCAGGCCGGAGACGCGGTAGCGTGCGCAGATGCCGTCCAGTTCAGCGAGCGTGGCCTGGGGGCCGATGGTCAGGGGGTTGGTGATCATCCCGGATTCGCTGCGCTTGACCCGGTCCACCTGGTCGGCCTGGTCCTCGATGGAGAGATTCCGGTGCACGACGCCGAGGCCGCCCTGGCGCGCCATGGCAATGGCCATCCGGGACTCCGTGACGGTGTCCATGGCGGCGGACAGCAGCGGGGTCTGGACCGAAATGCGCTTGGAAATCCGGGAGGACGTGTCCGCTTCCGAGGGAATCACGTCGGTGTGGCCGGGCAGGAGCAGGACGTCGTCGTACGTCAGGCCGATGAAGCCAAAGGGGTCGTGTTCGGGCTGGGTCATGAGTGCGCCTCTTACCTTGGGTTACGGGGTTCAGGGGTAGGGGTTGCAGCTGATGACCAGCCCGTCATTACGGGTCTGGCCTGTGCAGAAGGTCATGCAGAAGGTGGTGCAGACGTGTTGAATAAATAGTAGAACCTCGGCGGCGATAGCCATATTCCGGGGAGGTAACCTGCCCGCGAATGTGAGCCATCCCATGCGGGCGCCGGACCCCCGGCCTATTTCCAGCCGGTGGTGGCGAGCAGCCGCTGTTCGAACATGGGGATCATGCTCTGCACGTAGGTCTTGGTCAGGTGGTTGTCGTCCTTGTAGACGTACACGTTGCCGACCACCGCCGGACAGGTTCCGTCGGCGCAGATGAAGTCACTCATGTCCATGAGGTGCAGCCCGGGCACCTTGCCGCGGTAGGCGTCCAGCGGAGAGGATCCCGCGAGCGACTCTTGTTTCGGCACGTTGCACTCGGCGGCGCCGGCCCCGTTCTTCTGGACGCACTCTGGCATGTTGATGTTGAAGCGCGGGTTGTCCCGGATGCCCACGACGTCCATGCCGGCGTCCGTGAAGGGTTTGATGCCCTCCAGGTACTGCGGCACTTCGGTCTCGTATGGGGCATCCTTATGCGTCAGCGACGCGACCGTGAAGACGGCGTCGGGCCGGTGGTCCAGCACGTACTGTGCGCTGGCCGCGTTGAACGCGTTGCAGTCCGCGTCCCGCTCCGGGGACTGCCCGCCGAAACGGCAGTTGCCTTTCAGGAGCGTGACAACTTCCCAGCCATGGCTCTTCGCAATCGGGCCGAGCGCGGCCATGTACTGCTGGGCGTGCGAGTCGCCGAGCACCACGATCCGCTTGGTGACTTTCTCCGGCTTGTTGTTCTGCAGGCAGCCCTGCAGCAGCGGGTCGCCGGGGACGTTCCCGTCCGTGCACAGCCCGTCAATGTCGGCCCACTCGTTCTTCATCGCCGCCGGTGCGGGGATGATTTTCGCCTCCGGGGTGGGTTTTCCCGCGTTTTCCGGCGCCAGGGCGGCAGCACCGGGGGTCAGTTCCTTCGGCTGGGACGCGGCCGCCGCCTCGTCGGTCGTGAGTTGGCCCTGCCACAGGGTGACCGGCCCCGCCAGCACTGCACCGCAGGTGGCAATCACGACGGCGGTGCGCCAGGCACGGCGCTTGGGCCAGCGCCATCCGCGCAACGGCATCTCCACGTAGCGTGTGGTGAGCACCGCCAAAGCGACCGACGCGGCGACGATGCACAGGCCCTGGACAAGGTTCGGCGCCGTGATGCCGGCCCCGGCGAGGGTCAGGACCAGCAGGGGCCAGTGCCAGAGATAGAGCGCGTACGAGTTGTCCCCCAGCGCCACCAGGGGCTTCCAGGTCAGGAGGCGGTCGACGCCGAACCGGCTACCGCTTTGCCCGGCACTGATGATGGCGGCGGCGGCCAGCGTGGGCCACAGCGCGATGAAGCCCGGGAATGAGCGGTCCACGGTCAGCAGCAGCCCGCAGGAAAGCATGGCGGCCAGCCCGGCCCAGCCCAGCACGACCCGCACCACCCTGCCGGCCTTCAGGTAGGGCAGGGCGAGGGCCAGGAGCGAGCCGAGGGCGAATTCCCAGAGCCGCGCGCCGGTATCGAAGTACGCGTGGGCCTGGTTGGTGGTGGTCTGCCCGATCGAGTAGGTCAGGGACACGGCGAAGATGGCACCAAAGGCCATTGCCAGCAGCGGCCGGCAGCGGAACAGCGCGTGGTCGTTCCCGGTCCAGCGGCTGAGCAGGCGGCTCAGGAGGGCGGTGCCGGCAAAGACAAGCGGCCAGAGCACGAACACCTGGCCCTGGATCGACAGGGACCAGAAGTGCTGCAGGGGGCTCGCGCCGGCATGGTCCTGGGCGTAGTAGTCCACGGCGCTGTCCGCCAGGAGCCAGTTTTGCCGGTACAGCAGGGACCCCCACGCCTGGTCAAGGACGTCCGGCCAGCGGCTTTGCGGCAGGATGGCCCAGGTGCCGGCGAGGACGCCGAGTACCACCACGACGACGGCGGGCAGCAGGCGCTTGAGCAGGTGCAGCCAGTGGTTCAGCAGCCGCAGCGGCGTGCCGCCCTCGATCTTCCGCGTGAAGCTGAGCGTCATCAGGAAAGCCGAAATAAGCAGGAAGACGTCCACGCCGCCGGAGACCCGCCCCAGCCACACGTGGTAGGTGACCACCATCAGCACGGCGAAGGCCCGCAGGCCCTGGACTTCCGGGCGGTAATTGGCTTTTCGGTTCGCCGGTGAACCTGCGTCCGCGCTGGTTTCCGCTCGAGGCGCGGTGAGTGCGGTTCGCTCGTTCGACACAAAAAACCCTTCCGGACCGCTGGCAAAACATCAATGTTATCGAAACGTGATTTCCTTGGCCAATCGCCGACGTCCCGGGCCGGGCGGGCGCGGCCGTGGTGCACGGCCCGCCCGGGCCACGCCCCGGCGCCCCGGCGCCCCGGCGGCTAGGCTGATAGGAGTCTGAGGAGGCGGCGAAGTGATCGTTCAGCTGCGCATTTGTGTCCCGGGTGAGTTGTCCGGTGTTGTGGTCGAAAATTGTGCCGGCGAGGTCGGCGTCGCGGAGGTCACCCTGGACAAGGGCGCCTCCGTCATGCCGCCCGGGGACGTTGTCCAGGTTTTGCTCGCCCGCGAATCCGTGGAACGACTCGTGGAGAAGCTCCACGCCCTCGATGTCCAGAAACGGGGATCAATAACGGTCAGCACGCCGGACCTGGTGCTCTCGGACCGTGCCGACCGGGCAGAGGCGAAGGCCCCCGGCCAGGGCGCGGACGCCGTGGTCTGGGACGAGGTGTCGCGGCAGAGCGGCGAGGATTCCCGGCTGACCTGGAGCTTCCTGACGTTCCTGGTCCTGGCCACCCAATTGGCGGCCATCGGCATCGTCACGGACTCGACGATCGCAATCGTCGGCGCCATGGCCGTCGGCCCCGAGTTCGGTCCGCTGGCCGCGCTGGCCGTTGCCCTGGTCCGGCGCCAGCGCCGGCTCGGACGCGACGCGGCGCTAGCTCTCGGCGTCGGCTTTCCCGTCGCGATGCTGGCGGCCGCCCTCGGCGCCTGGCTCTCCGTGCCGCTCGGGCTGTTTCCCCCGGACGTACTGGACCGCGGTTCGGCGGTCGACTTCATCTACCATCCCGGCCCGTATTCGCTGATTGTCGCTGTGCTCGCCGGAACGGCCGGAATGCTGTCGCTGATCAGCCGGCGCTCGGCCGCGCTGATCGGCGTGTTCATCTCGGTCACCACGGTGCCGGCGGCGGGGTTTGTGGCCGTGGCCCTGGTCCTGGGCGAGTACCAAAAAGCAGCCGGCTCGGCCCTGCAGCTTTTCCTGAACCTGGTCGGGATCGTCGTGGCCGCCGTCGGGGTGCTGTTGTTCTACCGGCTGGTGACCAAGCGGCTGCCGGCGGACGCCGCGCACCGGCTGCGGCGCAAAGCAGACCGCATGCAGCGCTGACAGGCGCCGCCGCGGTCACCGGGCAGAAAAGCCGCTGCGGTCACAGGGCAGAAAAAAGGGCGGCCCGGCAAATTGCCGGGCCGCCCCACACGGGCAGACCTTAGTGCTGGTGGCCTGCGTGCTCGTCTTCCTCGGCCGGCTTTTCGACCACGAGGGTTTCCGTGGTGAGGACCAGCGCGGCGATGGAGGCCGCGTTGCGCAGGGCAGCACGCGTGACCTTGACGGGGTCGATCACGCCGGCGGCGATCAGGTCTTCGTAGTCGCCGGACTTGGCGTTGAAGCCCTGGTTGACGGCGGACTCGGCCACCTTGGAAACCACCACATAGCCGTCGAAGCCGGCGTTCTGGGCGATCCAGCGCAGCGGCTGGGTCAAGGCCCGGCGCACGATGCCGACGGCGGCAGCCGCGTCACCTTCGAGCGCCTGGACAGCCGCGTCCTCGTCCAGCGCCTTCAGCGCGTGGATGAGGGCCGAGCCGCCGCCGGCGACGATGCCTTCTTCAAGGGCAGCGCGGGTCGAGGACACGGCGTCCTCGATGCGGTGCTTCTTTTCTTTCAGCTCAACCTCGGTGGCAGCGCCAACCTTGATGACGCCGATGCCGCCGGCCAGTTTGGCCAGGCGTTCCTGCAGCTTTTCCTTGTCCCAGTCGGAGTCGGTGCGGGTCAGCTCGGCGCGCAGCTGGGCAACGCGGGCGGCGACGTCCTCGGCCGAACCGGCGCCGTCGACGATCGTGGTGTTGTCCTTGGTGACCGTGATGCGGCGAGCGGTGCCGAGCACCTCAAGTCCCACGGTGTCCAGGCTCAGGCCCAGTTCCGGGGAGACAACCTGCGCGCCAGTGAGGGTCGCGATGTCCTGCAGCATGGCCTTCCGGCGGTCACCGAAGCCCGGCGCCTTGACGGCGACGACGTTCAGCGTACCGCGGATGCGGTTGACGATGAGCGTGGACAGCGCCTCGCCCTCGACGTCTTCGGCAATGATGAACAGCGGCTTGGAGCTCTGCAGCGCCTTTTCCAGCAGCGGCAGGAATTCCTGGACCGAGGAGATCTTGCCCTGGTTGATCAGGATCAGGGCGTCCTCGAGGACAGCTTCCTGGCGTTCTGCGTCGGTGACGAAGTACGGGGACAGGTAGCCCTTGTCGAACTGCATGCCCTCGGTGAGGACCAGTTCGGTCTGGGTGGTGGAGGATTCCTCGATGGTGATCACACCATCCTTGCCGACCTTGCCGAAGGCCTCGGCCAGGAGCTCGCCGACTTCCTCGCTCTGCGCGGAGATGGCAGCCACGTTGGCAACCTGCGTGCCTTCGACGGGGCGTGCGTTCTCCAGCAGGCGGGCGGCGACGGCCTCGACCGAGACCTCGATGCCGCGCTTGATCTCGCCCGGCGCGGCACCGGCCGCCACGTTGCGCAGGCCTTCCTTGACCAGGGCCTGGGCCAGGACGGTGGCGGTGGTGGTGCCGTCACCGGCGACATCGTTGGTCTTGGTGGCGACTTCCTTGGCAAGCTGCGCGCCAAGGTTCTCGTACGGGTCGTCCAGTTCGACTTCACGGGCGATGGTCACGCCGTCGTTGGTGATCGTGGGGGCGCCCCACTTCTTGTCCAGCACGACGTTGCGGCCGCGCGGGCCCAGCGTCACCTTGACGGTGTTGGCGAGCTTGTCGATGCCGGCTTCGAGCGACCGGCGGGCAGCGTCGTTAAACGCAAGCTGCTTTGCCATGGTTTTGTCCTTTCAAGACAGAACCCCGCGCAACTGATCCGTTCATGGCGAAGGGATCGGCTGCGCGGGGGTCCAAGAGAGTTACTTTACGACGATCGCCAGAACGTCGCGGGCGGAGAGCACGAGGTACTCGGTGCCGCCGGTCTTGACTTCGGTTCCACCGTACTTGGAGTAGATAACGACGTCGCCAACTGCAACGTCAACGGGAACGCGGTTGCCGTTGTCATCAAAGCGGCCGGGGCCGATCGCAACAACTTCGCCTTCCTGCGGCTTCTCCTGCGCGGAGTCCGGGATAACCAGGCCGGAAGCCGTGGTCTGCTCGGCTTCGAGCGGGCGGACAACAATACGATCCTCAAGAGGCTTAATAGAGACCGACACTCGGACCTCTCCTTTTCGTCAGCAAATTCGTGGACTATGAAGCGGTGATGCCATGGCGTGCAGACCGTCGTCGCGGTGCCGGCAGCATGCCTGGCGGAAGGTGCTTCATGTGTTAGCACCCTCCTAGGGAGAGTGCTAACGACGACTCTATGTAACCGGTTAGCACTCGGTCAAGGCGAGTGCCAGAAATTCCTTCCCGGTGGACAATGCCGGACCCAAAACCCGCGGGACATGTCCATTTCTGACGGCGGGCGTTGGACATATGGGTGCTCTGCTCAGGCCTGGCGCCCACCACTGGACATGTCCCGTTCAGCGTGTGCGCATGTCCAGGCCTGGCGCCCACCACTGGACATGTCCCGTTCAGCGTGTGCGCATGTCCAGGCCCGGCGCCCACCACTGGACATGTCCCGTCTTCACAGCGGGCGTAGGACATATCCGAACCAGATGTAGCCTTGGCGCGGACCCTGGGGGACATGTCCAGCCCTAACCACAGGCGTAGGACCTGTGAGTGTTATGTCCAGGCCTGGCGCTGGCAACCGGACATGTCCCGTGGCGCGTGCGAACATGTCCAACCTTCGGGCCCACCCCTGCACATGCCCAGGCCTGGCGCCGGCCACCGGACATGTCCCGTGGCGCGTGCGAACATGTCCAACCTTCGCGCCCACCCCTGCACATGTCCGGGTCTGGCGCGGACCAGTGGACATGTCCGGTGGAGCGGAGGGTGCGGCTACTCCCCGGCGAGGTCCTCGAAGTCCACGTCCTCGCCGCCCTCGTCCCGGCGCTTGCCCTCGTCATTCCGGTGCCTGTACAGCAGCCACCCCCCGGCGGCGGCCAGCAGGACGCCGACGATCAGGAAGATGACCCCGCCAAGCCGGGCCGTGGCATAGGTCTCGCGGATGGACCGCGCCTCGTCGGTGGCGTCCTGGACGCTCTTGCCGCCGACGGAATACACGGTGGCGTTGAACGAGTCGAGGAAGAAGATGATGACCAGCAGCGCGATGCTCACGACGGCGATCACGGCCCCTGCGATCAGTGCCGGCCGGGCATAGCGGGCCAGCCCCCGGGGGCTGCGGCGCTCCTGCCCGGCGCCCTCCTGCCCGGCGTCCTCCCGTCCGGCGTCGTTCCCTGACGTGCTGTCGCCTGTACCGCTGTCATCCATGCCGTCAAGCCTAGCCTCAGTGCACCGGTCACAGCCCGCCCCCGGCCCTGAACTACGCTGGATGGCATGACTGACGCACCGCAGGAACACATCGCCCCGATCCTCACCCCCGAGGGCTGGGAGCTGCTGGCGTCGCTGGGCCCTTACCGCGAGGACGACGCCTTCCGCCTCACCGCGGAGCTGCGCAAGGCCGGCCACTCCCCCGAACTGGTTTCGGCGGTACTCACCCAGTCCCGGCTGCGGACCAAGGCCGAAGCCAAGTTCGGCGAGTTCGCCCGGCAGATGATCTTTACCCAGGCCGGCCTGGAGCAGGCCACCCGGCTCACGGTGGCGGCCCGGCACGCGCAGCGGTTCGTGGAGGCGGGGGTCGGCCATGTCGCGGACCTCGGCTGCGGGCTCGGCGCGGACGCGATGGCCCTGGCGTCCATGGACCTGACGGTCACGGCGGTGGAAATGGATGAGACCACGGCCGCCTGCGCCACGATGAACCTGATCCCGTTCCGCAATGCCACCGTGGTCCACTCGGATGCCACCTCGGTTTCGCTCGAGGGCGTCGACGGCGTCTGGCTGGACCCGGCCCGGCGCACCACCTCGACGTCGGGGACCAAGCGGATCTGGGATCCGGAGGACTTCTCCCCGCCGCTGTCCTTCGCGGAGGCACTCGCCGCTTCCGGGCGCGCCGTCGGGGTGAAGATGGGGCCGGGCATGCCGCACGCTTCCGTCCCGGCCGGCTGCGAGGCGCAGTGGGTGTCCGTGGCCGGCGACGTGACCGAGGTGGCCCTGTGGTTCAACGCGGTGCGGCGGCCCGGGGTGCGACGCGCCGCCCTGGTGCTCGGGGCCCTCGGGGCGGCCGAGCTCACCAGCGGCGAGGACTTCGACGGCGGCCCGGCGGCGGCCCTGGGTCCGGTGGCCGGGTACCTGTACGAGCCCGACGGCGCCGTCATCCGGGCCCACCTGGTGGCCGACGTCGCCCTCCAGCTGGGCGGGCATCTCGTGGACGAGCACATCGCCTACATCTGCGCGCCGGAGCTGCACGACACGCCGTTCGCCAGGGCCTACAAAGTCCTGGAAGTGATGCCGTTCAACGTCAAGGCGCTCAAATCCTGGGTCAAGGACCAAGGGATTGGCGTCCTGGAGATCAAGAAGCGCGGCATGGCGGTCACCCCGGACGAGCTGCGCAAGCAACTCCTGCCCGGCGGGAAACCGGCAGGCACCAAGGGCAAGGGCAAAAAATCAGCCACCCTGGTCCTCACCAGGATCGGCGAGGACCGGGTGGCCATCTCGGTGGAGCCCATCCAGCCCGGCTGACACCGGCCCCTCCTATTGGGCCCGCATGAACTCCTCGGCGGCCCGGACCTGGCCGTCGGTCGGCCGGATCCCGGTGTAGAGCACGAACTGTTCGAGGGCCTGGATGGTGGCCACCTCGGCGCCGGTGATCACCGTCTTGCCGGCCGCGCGGCCGGCTTTGATCAGCGGCGTCTCGGCCGGGAGGGCGACGACGTCGAACACCACCGCCGCCGCGTCGATGGCCTCCTGCGGGAAGGACAACGCCTCGGCCTCCGGGCCGCCGGCCATGCCGACGGGGGTGACGTTGATCAGCATGTCTGCTGTTTGCGAGCCCAGCTCCGCGCGCCACGCGAACCCGTACAGATCGGCCAGTCCGCGCCCGTTGGCCTCGTTGCGGGCCACGACGGTCACGTCCTTGAACCCGGCATCGCGCAGGGCGGCCACCGTGGCCTTCGCCATGCCGCCGGAGCCCCGGACCAGCACCGAGGAGTCGGTCGGGACGGCGTTGCGCTGCAGCAGCTGCTCGATCGCCGTGTAGTCGGTGTTGTAGGCCGTCAGCCGGCCGCCGTCGTTGACGATGGTGTTCACCGAATCGATGGCCTTGGCCGACGGGTCCATCACGTCCACCAGGGCGATCACGTCCTCCTTGTAGGGCATGGAGACCGCGCAGCCGCGGATGCCGAGGCCACGCACCCCGGCAATCGCCTGCGCCAGGTCGGTGGGAGCAAACGCCTTGTAGATCCAGTTAAGGTCCAGCTGTTCGTACAGGTGGTTGTGGAAGCGGGTCCCGTTGTTGCTCGGCCGGGCCGAGAGCGAGATGCACAGGGTCATGTCTTTGTTCAGAATCGGCACAGCTCCATTAAACGCCAGGTCTGCCCCGGTCCCCCGCAACCCGCCCGGTCCCCCGTAGCCCGGCCGGGGCCGCCGGGGATTGCGCCGGCATGACGCGGGCCCCTGGCGTCCGCGGTGTGAACACACTCACGCCTCAGCCGTAACTTTGGCGCCGTTCGGCAGCTACCCCTGCACTAGACTTGGACCACCCGTTGCCCCGTCGGCCGTCCGGCCGGCGCGCCTTGGTGCGGAATGGCACCTGTCACCGCCGGCGGCAGGTCCAGGAGCACGCCCGGCGTGTTACCGGCGCATCCGGCACCACGACGACGGCCACGGACAGCAGAACAGTGAAGGGACCACATGAAGATCGAGTTCGCTTCATCCAGGCAGTCGACTCTTGGTGTGGAATGGGAACTGGCGCTCGTCGACGCTGAGACCGGCGAGCTCGCCTCCGTGGCGAACCAGGTGCTCCGCGGCGTCGCTGCCCGGCATCCCGAACTCAATGAGGACGACGAGCACCCGCACATCAAGCAGGAACTGCTCCTGAACACCGTGGAACTCGTCACCGGCGTCTGCACCACTGTGGCGGAGGCGAAGGCGGACCTGAGCAGTTCGCTCGCTGCGGTCCGCGAGGTCACCGATTCCATGGGCGTGGAGGTTTTTTGCGCCGGGAGCCACCCCTTCAGCCCGCCCCAGCTGCAACCGGTCACGGACAAGGAGCGCTACGCCAAGCTCATCGACCGGACCCAGTGGTGGGGCCGGCAGATGGTCATCTACGGCGTCCACGTTCACGTCGGACTCGACAACCGGGACAAGGTCCTTCCGGTGCTGGACGGGCTGGTCAATTACTTCCCGCACTTCCAGGCGCTTTCGGCGTCCAGCCCGTTCTGGGGCGGAGAAGACACCGGCTATGCCTCGCAGCGCGCCCTCATGTTCCAGCAGCTGCCCACCGCCGGCCTGCCGTTCCAGTTCGACAGCTGGGAGAACTACGAGTCCTATGTGCAGGACATGTTCACCACGGGCGTGATCGACACCCTCTCCGAGATCCGGTGGGACATCCGTCCCGTTCCGGCCCTCGGCACCATCGAGATGCGCATCTGCGACGGCCTGGCGACGCTGGAGGAGGTCGGAGCCATCGCCGCCCTGACCCAGTGCCTGGTTGACGAATTTTCCGCCACCCTGGACAGCGGCGGCACCATTCCGACCATGCCGCCGTGGCACGTCCAGGAAAACAAATGGCGTGCGGCCCGGTACGGCCTGGACGCGATCATCATTCTCGACGCCGAAGGCAATGAGCAGCTCGTCACCGACCACCTGCGCGAGACGCTGAAGCGGCTGGAACCCGTCGCGGCGAAGCTCGGCTGCAGCGCCGAACTTGCCGACGTCGAGAAGATCATCCAGCGCGGCGCGGGCTGCCAGCGGCAGCGCCGGGTTGCCGCCGAGCACGGCGGAGACCTGCGCGCCGTCGTCCTTGACCTGGTCAAGCAGATGCGGCAGGGGCCGGCAGCCTAGTTCCGGAACGCCCTGGCGGTTGGGGAGCGGCTGTTCAGGCGGACACAGTCGTGACCGGCATCGAGGAGTCGGGGGCGAACCCGATCCCGCTGGGCTCCACCCCGGCCATCACCAGCTGCGCCCCCAGGGCCGCCACCATGGCGCCGTTGTCCGTGCACAGCGACAGCGGCGGCACCGTCAGCCGGATCCCGGCGGCGCTGCAGCGCTGTTCGGTGAGCTGGCGCAGCCGCGAGTTGGCTGCGACGCCGCCGCCCAGGAGGACCTCCGTGATGCCGTTTTCGCGGCAGGCCAGCACCGCCTTGGCCGTGATCACATCCACCACCGCCTCCTGGAAGGCTGCCGCGATGTCCGCGACGGGAACGTCCTCGCCGCGGGCCTCGAACTGTTCCACGCAGCGGGCGACGGCGGTCTTGAGCCCGCTGAAGGACCAGTCGTAGCGGTGCGGCCCGGGTTCTTCGGCGGTGCCCATGTACTTCGGCTGGGTCAGGCCGCGCGGGAACCGGATGGCTTTGGCGTTGCCGGTGCGCGCGAGCTTGTCGATGGCCGGGCCGCCCGGATAGCCCAGGCCCAGGAGCCTGGCCACCTTGTCGTACGCTTCGCCGGCGGCGTCGTCGATCGTGGAGCCGAGCAGTTCGACGTCGTCGGTGATGCTGCGGATCCGCAGGATCTCGGTGTGACCGCCGGACACCAGGAGCGCGCCCATGTTCTCCGGCAGCGTTTCCGGCCCGGTTCCGGGGCGGGTGCCGCCGGACGGCGCCGCCGCGCCGGTGCCCTGCTGGAGGAGCCCGACGCCGACGTGGGCGACCAGGTGGTTGACCGCGTAGAGCGGCTTGCCGGTGGCGACGGCGAGCGCCTTGGCCGCGCAGACCCCCACCATGAGGGCTCCGGCAAGGCCGGGGCCGGACGTGACGGCGATCGCGTCAATGTCCGCGAGCGATACGTCCGCCTCCGCGAGGGCCTCGTGCAGGGTGGGGACGAAGGCGTCGAGGTGGGCGCGGGAGGCGATCTCGGGAATGACCCCGCCGAAGCGGACGTGTTCGTCCATGGAGGAGGACACGGTGTTTGTCAGCAGGGCGGTGCCCCGGACAATGCCGACGCCGGTCTCGTCGCAGGAGGATTCGATGCCGAGCACGAGCGGCTGGGTGCGGTTCATGGTCGGCCTGCTTCCTTGGGCTGGGGGCTGAGCGGCTCGCGGGGCAGCTGGAGCCGCATGATCAGGGCGTCGACGCCGTCGCGGTAGTAGCGGGGCCGGATGTGGATCTGTTCGAAGCCGAAGCGCCGGTAGAGCTGCTGGGCCCGGGGGTTGTCCGCCCTGACTTCCAGCAGCACGTCGTGGGCGCCGCGGCGCCGGCTTTCCAGGATCAGCTCGGCCAGCAGGGCCGAGCCGATGCCCTTGCCCTCCTGTTCGGGGACGACGGCGATGGTCTGGACGTCCGAGATCGGCTCGATGCACATCAGCCCGGCATAGCCGACGACGCCGCCGTGCAGTTCCGCCACGAGGTAGCGGCGGGTACCGGTCTGCGCGAGCTCGTCATGGAACATCTGCAGCGGCCAGGCATCCACCGGGAACAGCCGGCGTTCCAGCTCGTGGACGGCCGGGATGTCAGCGGTGTCCATGTCCCGCAGGGTGACGCCGCCGGGGAGCCGGCGCGGCGTGGCGTGCCCGGCGCTCACAGGGCGCGCTTCCGGGGTCCGGGCACCTGGGCGTCCGACTCGCGCAGGTACAGCGGCGTGGAGTCCAGCAGTTGCTCCCCCGCCTCGAGCCGGGCGAGGGCGAACTGGCCCAGGGAGAGGGCCTCGGGCTGCCGGGTGCTGAATTCGGCGACGGCCTTGACGACGTCGGAGTAGATCCCGGCTCCGGCGCCGTAGACGGGCAGGTCCGGCAGGTCCGCGGCGAACCCCACATGCGGGCCGTCGGCCAGATGCGGCAGCTGGGCATCGGAGAAGGTATACCGGGCCCAGTAGACCTCTTTGCGGCGCGCGTCCGTGGCGACAATGAACTCCGCGGCCGAGTCGGTGGATTCGGCCACTTCCAGGGCGATCGCGTCCAGGCTCATGACGCCGTACAGCGGCTTGTCCCAGACGAAGGCGAGGGTGCGGGCGGTCACGATCCCGGAGCGCAGTCCCGTGAACGGTCCGGGACCGACGCCGGTGACAATTGCGTCGACGTCGGGCCCGCTCACGCCGGCCTCGGCCAGCAGGGCATCGATCCCCGGGGCCAGGACCTCCGCGTGCGTGCGCGTGTCCGCTGTGGCAAAGCTGGCCAGCACGGATTCCGGGGTGTCGTCGGAGACCAGCGCGGCGCTGGCGACGGCGGAGGTGTCGATGGCGAGGATCAGCATCAGGAGTTCCGTTCCGGGGTCTCGGGTGTGGTCGCCGGACGGGGTTCACTGCCGGAAATGGTACCGGCAGCCAGGGCTGCGGGCGGCTCGGCCCAGCGCAGGCCGAAGCCGCGGATCACCACCGTGCGCGGCTCGTCGTCGTCGTCCGTGTCGAAATCCAGCACGCTGGAGGTGGCAGCGGGATCGACGGCGTGGCCGTGATCGCTGCCGTGACCACCGGGGGTGGGGCCGGCGGGCACGCCGGCGGCGCCTCCCCGGCTGCGGTGCAGCTCGACCTCCAGCCGGCTTTCGCTCAGGTGTTCGACCCGGCCACGGCCCCACTCGACCACCGTCACGGCACTGTCCATGGTGTTTTCCAGATCGATGTCATCAATTTCGGCGGCCGACTCCAAGCGGTAGGCGTCCACGTGCACCAGGTCAGGTCCGCCCGGGCGGGGTCCGTCCGCTTGGTTGGGATGGATGCGCACCAGGACGAACGTCGGAGATATGATGCCGGGCCGGACACCCATTCCCTCGCCCAACCCCTGCGTGAAGGTGGTCTTGCCGGCGCCCAGTTCGCCGGTAAGGACCAGCAGGTCGCCGGTCTCCACGACGGCGCCCAGCGCGGCCGCGAGCGCATGCGTCTGGGCCGCGGTCAGGACCTGAATGCTCCGCTCCCACACCGGGCCGTTCACGGGCGCGTCCCCGGGCCCGTTCACGGGCGCTCTTCGCTGGCGGCGGGCTCTTCGTTAAGGTAGCGGCGCGGCACGCGGGGGCTGATCCGGGTGACGATCTCGTAGTTGTTGGTGCGGGCGGCCCGGGCCCAGTCGTCAGCCGTGGGTCCGCCGTCGGCGCCGTCGCCGAACAGCACCGCCTCGGCCCCAAGGACGCTGTGACCTCCGGCCCCCACGTGGCGGGGACCGAGGTCGATGACCATCTGGTCCATCGCGATGCGCCCCACCACCGGATAGTTCACGCCCTCGACGCGGACCGGGCCGCCGGTGGCGATGCGCGGCACGCCGTCGGCATAGCCTAGCGGGATGAGCCCGAGGGTGCTGACCCCCTCGGTGTGGTAGTTCAGCCCGTAGGAAACACCCTGCCCGGCTGGCACGTCCTTGCAGTGCGAAACCACGGTACGGACCGTCATGGCCGGGCGCAGCCCGAGCTCGGACGGGCTTTGCCGTTCGAAGGGCGAGAGCCCGTAGAGGCCCAGCCCCACGCGGACCAGGTCAAAATGCGTATCCGGCCTGGAGAGGGTGGCCGGGGTGTTGGCCAGGTGGCGGACCTCCGGGTCCACCCCGGCGTCCTGCGCGACGGCGAGGACCTGGCGGAACACGGCAAGCTGCTCGTCCGTTTCGGGCCGTTCGGGCTCGTCGGCCACCGCGAGGTGGGAGAAGATCCCCACCACCCGCAGCAGGCCCTGGTCCTGGTATTCCATGGCTTCACCCACCAGGCTGTCCCAGGCGTCAAGGGTGGCGCCGTTGCGGCCAAGCCCGGTGTCGACCTTCAGGTGGATGCGGGCGGGCCGTTCCTGCTCACGGGCCGCGGCAACAATCCGGTCCAGTTCCCAGCCCGAGCAGCCGATGTCGATTCCGGCGGCCACAGCGGCGGCGAAGTTGCTGTCCGGAGTGTGCAGCCACGCCAGCAGCGGCGCCTCGATCCCGGCGGCGCGCAGGCCCAGGGCCTCGGAAATGTGGGCGACGCCCAGCCAGCTGGCTCCGGCACCGAGTGCCGCCCGGGCCACCTGGGTTGCACCGTGCCCGTAGGCATCGGCCTTGACCACGGCCATGATCTTGGCCGGTGAGGCCACCGCCGCGATATGGCGGACGTTGTGCCGGATGGCGTCGAGGTCGATCAATGCCGAGCGCTCCTCCTCGCGGACCGGCGCTGCCGACGAACCGGGGGGAAGATTGCCTGTCGATACTTGGTAAGTCACCTAACGATTCTAGGCGCGGTGCCGCGGGCCGAATAATCCGCATGCCCGGCCCACCACCGGACATGCCCTCCCTTCGGGCCGGGACATGCCCAGTGCTCACGCCGAAAAACGGGCACAACGGGTACGTGCCCACTCCTCGGCCCAAGGGGAGGACATGTCCAGTGGTCCAGCAAACACCGCAGGCCCGCCCGGGACCCGGCTACGCGTCGGAGAGGTGCGCGATGGTCGCCGACGCCCGCCGCTGCGCACCGGGGGGAACATCGCGCACAATCTCCGCCAGGAAACCGTAGCGGCGCAACCACTGGCTGCCCTGGCGTTCCTTCCGGGCGTTGGCCCGCTGCCACCAATCGGCGAGGTCACCCCAACCGGGCGCCGCGAGCGAGCCGCCAACCTCCTGCACGGCCAGGGCCGCGCACAGGTTCGCGAAGCGGAGCCGGTCTCCGAGCGGCCACCCGGCCAGGCAGCCCACGATGAACGCCGCTCCGAAGCAGTCACCGGCCCCGGTGGGATCGTAGGCCCGGACAGGCAGGGACGGGACCCACTCCTCCTCCCCCGTTTCAGAGTCCACGGCCATCGACCCCTGCGGGCCGAGGGTGACCACCGCCACGGGGACCTTGTCCGCGAGGGAGTACAGGGCGGACCAGGGATCGTCGCGGCCCGTGAAGGCCATGGCTTCGCGCTGGTTCGGCATGAACGCGTGGAAGTGCTCCAGGTTGTCCAACCGGGCGGAGGACCACACGCCGGTGGGATCCCAGCCGACATCGCCGAAGAGCCGGACGCCGTTCTTGCGCGCCTCGAGGGCCCAGGGTTCGAGTTCCTCCCCCAGTTCCGCCACCGCGGCGAGCGCCTGGGGCGGACAGCCGACCAGTTCGGTGGGGGACACCGGCGCCGGATGGCCGTGCGTCACCATGGACCGGTCCTTCTCCACGCTCAAGGACACGGTGACCGGCGAATGCCAGCCCGGCACCCGCCGGGACAGGGAAAGGTCCACGTGTTCCTGGCCGGCCAGGATCTTCCAGTTGTAGTCGCCGTAGCCGTCGTCGCCGAACACGGCGGCCAACCCTGTCCGCAGGCCGAGCCGGGCCGCGGCGATCGCCTGGTTGGCGACACCGCCCGGGCAGCTGCCCATCCCGTCGCTCCAGATTTCCGTTCCGGGCTGGGGTGCATGCGGCAACCCGGTGAAGATGATGTCCTGGAAGACGGTGCCGGTCAGGAAGAGGTCGAACCCGCCCGCCGCCGTGCTGCGGACGGCAGACAGCGGGTCGAACCGCCGCGTCGGGATCGGGTCCATATATGGCAGGTTACGCTCTACCGCTGTCGAGGGAAACCGTAAGGAAAAGCGCTGGCCGGTGCGCCGGCCCGGCGGAACCGCTGCGGACGCAGCGTCAGGACCCGCGGAGAATAGACTGTCCGGATGCGGCTCACAATCGTCGGCGGGGGCGGTTTCCGGGTCCCGCTGATCTACCGGGCGCTCTCCGCCGGCCCCTTCTCGGGACTGGTGCGGGAGCTTGTGCTCTACGACGTCGACGCCGGCCGGCTGGCCGCCATCGAGGCAGTCCTGGCGGCCCTGGCCCAGCAGGATCCGGCGGGCTCGGGTCCCGAGGTCCGTACCGTGTCCACCCTCTCCGGGGCCCTCGACGGTGCGGACATGGTCTTTGCCGCCATCCGGCCAGGCGGCACCGAGGGACGGACCGCCGATGAACGGATTGCCCTGGATCTAGGGCTCCTGGGGCAGGAAACCACCGGTGCCGGCGGCATCTCCTACGCGCTGCGGTCCATTCCGCCGATGCTGGGCCTCGCCGAGGAAATGCGCAGCCGTTGCCCCGGAGCCTGGCTGCTGAACTTCACCAACCCGGCCGGCATGGTCACCGAGGCCCTGGCCCCCGCGCTCGGGCACCGGGTGATCGGGATCTGCGATTCCGCCGGCGGGCTGGTGCACCGTGCGGCGCGGGCCGCAGGCGCCGCACTGCCGGAAGGAAGGCTCGACGGCGTCGGCTACTACGGCTTGAACCACCTCGGCTGGCTGTACCGCCTGCAGTCCAAGGGCCGGGACGTGCTGCCGGAACTGCTCGCGGACCCTGCGGCGCTCGCGGAATTCGAGGAGGGCCGGCTGTTCCCGCCCGGCATGCTGGCCGCGCTTGGCTGCCTGCCGAACGAGTACCTCTTCTACTACTACGAGACCGAGCGCGCGCTGGCCGGCATGCGCGGCGCGCCCCTGACCCGGGGTGAATCGATCGCACGCCAGCAGGCCGAACTCTATCCCCGGCTGGCGGCCGCCGGGCCGGAGGCTTTTGCGCTGTGGGAGGCCGCACGCCGGTCCCGCGAGGAGGGCTATCTCGCGGAGGCGCGCGGTGCGGGCGAGCGCCGGGACGAGACCGACCTCGCCGGCGGCGGCTACGAACGGGTGGCTCTGGCGGCCATGCGTGCCCTGTCCGGCGGCGGCGCGGCCGACCTGATCCTCAACACGGTCAACACCGTCCCCGGCCCGGGCGGGAACACCGCCGGGTCCCCGGTGCCGGCGGTCCCGGGGCTGCCGGCGGACGGCGTCGTCGAGGTTCCCTGCCGGGTGACGCCCGAGGGCGCGGTGCCGCTCCCGCAGGATCCTCCGGGGCCGGCGCAACTGGGGCTGATGCGCCGGGTCAAAGACGTCGAGCGGCTCGTCGTGGAGGCTGCGACGGCCGGGTCGCGGGAGGCGGCCCTGGCCGCGTTCGCCAGGCACCCGCTCGTGGATTCGGAGGTCCTGGCCGGCAAACTGCTGGCCGGGTACGAGGCCGCGTTCCCGGGGCTGGGCCGCCTGTGGCGCGGAGGGCCGTAGCGGCCAGGTTCCGGGATCGCCGGCAGCGGGACCGTCATGCGGAAGCAGGCTTGGGAACCACCTGTGAACCGGCCGCCACTTCAGGAGTAGTGTTTTATCGAAACGCAATCTGCAGAGGAAAGGGGAACCGTGTCGCTGATCCGCCGCGTCGCTTTCCTTTCCCTGCACACCTCTCCCATGGAGCAGCCCGGTTCCGGGGACGCCGGCGGAATGAACGTGTACGTCCGGGCGCTGGCTGCGGCCCTCGCCGAGACGGGCGTGGAAGTCGAGATCTTCACGCGGTCCACCTCGGCCTCGCAGCCCGCCGTCGAACACCCGTCACCGGGGGTGTGCGTGCACAACGTCCTCGCCGGCCCCCCGCGGAAGCTGCCCAAAGAGGAGCTCCCGGAGCTGTTGCACAGCATGGTTGCCGAGATCGACCGGATCCGGCACCTCCAGCCGCACGGCCGGTACGACGTCATCCATTCCCATTACTGGGTGTCCGGGGTGGCCGGGCTGGAACTCGCGGAACTCTGGCGGCTGCCCCTGGTGCACACCATGCACACCATGGCCAAGGTCAAGAACCAGCTCCTCGAATCCGGCGAACAGCCCGAACCGCGGCGGCGTGAGGACGGCGAGCACCGAATTGTCGACGGCGCCGCCCGGCTGATCGCCAACACCGGCACCGAAGCGGCGGAGCTGGTCTCGCACTACAACGCCGACATGGACCGGATCGACGTCGCGCCGCCGGGCGTGGACCTGGCGATCTTCACGCCGTCGTTCAGGAACCGCGCCCGGGCCGCGCACGGCATCGCCCCGGGCAAGTTCCATCTGCTGTTCGCGGGCCGGATCCAGCGGCTCAAGGGCCCGCAGATCCTGATCAAAGCCGCGGCGCTCCTGCGGTCCCGGCGCCCGGACATCGACCTGCAGCTGACCATCCTAGGGGCGGTCAGCGGGGCCAAGGACTTCAACCTGAAGGCGCTGATCAGAGCCGCCGGAATGGACGACGTCGTTACCCACCACCCGCCGGTCAACGCACCGGAGCTGGCCGACTGGTACCGTTCGGCCGACGTCGTGGTGATGCCTTCCTACAGCGAGTCTTTCGGCCTGGTGGCGCTGGAGGCGCAGGCCTGCGGGACGCCCGTGCTCGCCACGAAGGTCGGCGGCCTGTCCCGGGCGGTCCGGGATGGGTTCACGGGCATGCTGGTCGAGGGGCACAAAGCCGGCGACTGGGCTGACGCCCTCGAAGCGCTGTTCGACGATCCCCAGACGCGCACCGACATGGGACGCGCCGCCGCGCTCCACGCCCAGGATTTCGGCTGGCAGCGCACGGCCGCGATCACGTTGGAGAGCTATCACACCGCCGTGAGCCAGTATTTTGGGAACCTGACCGTCCCGGCGGGCCGCGCACCCTGAACCGCCCCTCCCGGCGCCGGACCGGCACACGGGACCGCATATAAGCTAGCGGCTACAGCGACGACGCCCCGAGCCGAAGGACAACGATGGCTGAGACCACCAACCCCGGGAACAACGTACCCAGCGACCTGGAGATTGCCCGGCAGGCAGTTATCCAGCCGATCGAGGAGATTGCCGCGGCGGCCGGCATCAATCCGGACGCGCTGGAGCTCTACGGACCCTACAAGGCCAAGATCGATCCGGCGAAGCTGAGGGCCCCCGCGGATGCCGCCGCTGGGATCCCGGCGCGCCCGGGACGCGCCCCCGGCAAAGTCGTGCTGGTCTCGGCCATGTCCCCCACCCAGGCAGGCGAGGGCAAGTCCACCTTGACGGTCGGGCTCGCCGATTCCCTGGCCCGCGCCGGGCACAAAGTCATGGTCGCGCTGCGCGAGCCCTCACTCGGTCCCATCCTCGGGATGAAGGGCGGCGCCACCGGCGGCGGCTACTCCCAAGTGCTGCCGATGGACCAGATCAACCTGCACTTCACCGGTGACTTCCACGCCATCACCTCGGCGAACAACGCCCTCATGGCGCTCGTGGACAACCACATCTTCCAGGGAAACGAGCTCAACATCGATCCCCGCCGGATGACGTTCAAACGGGTCCTGGACATGAACGACCGGGCACTCCGTGAGGTCGTCATCGGCCTCGGCGGCCCGGCCCAGGGCGTCCCGCGGCAGGACGGCTTCGACATTACCGTGGCCTCCGAGATCATGGCGGTCTTCTGCCTCGCCACGGACCTGGACGATCTGCGCGAGCGGCTGGGGCGGATCACGTTCGGGTACACCTACGACCGCCGGCCCGTCACCGTGGCCGATCTCGGCGTTCAGGGCGCCCTGACCCTGCTGCTCAAAGAGGCGATCAAGCCCAATCTCGTGCAGACCATCGCCGGCACCCCGGCACTGGTCCACGGCGGGCCCTTCGCCAACATCGCGCACGGCTGCAACTCCCTCATCGCCACCCAGACGGCCCGCAGCATCGCGGACATCGTCGTCACCGAGGCGGGATTCGGGGCGGACCTCGGCGCCGAGAAGTACATGGACATCAAAGCCCGGATGGCCGACGTCGCCCCCTCCGCCGTCGTCATCGTGGCCACCGTCCGGGCGCTGAAGATGCACGGCGGCGTGGTGAAGAACCGGCTCAAGGAACCCGACGTGGAGGCCCTCGCATCCGGCGTCGTGAATCTTCAGCGCCACATCCGGAACGTCGAGAAGTTCGGCATCACGCCGGTCGTCGCGATCAACAAATTCGCCACCGACGCGGCCGAGGAGCTGGACTGGCTGCTGGGGTGGTGCGCCGCCGAGAACGTCCAGGCCGCGGTGGCCGACGTCTGGGGCCGCGGCGGCGGCGGTGACGGCGGCGACGAGCTCGCGGCGAAGGTTGCTGCCGCGATGAACGCCCCGCAAGGCTTCCGGCACCTCTACCCGCTGGACATGTCCGTCGAGGACAAGATCCGGACCATCGTGCAGGAGGTCTACGGCGCCGACGGCGTGGATTTCTCCGTGCCGGCGCTCAAACGGCTCGCGGAGATCGAGAAGAACGGCTGGTCCGGGATGCCGGTGTGCATGGCCAAGACCCAGTACTCCTTTAGCGATGACGCCTCTCTGCTCGGCGCGCCCAAGGGATTCATCATTCATGTCCGGGACCTCATTCCCAAGACCGGCGCAGGGTTCATCGTCGCCCTGACCGGCGCGGTCATGACCATGCCGGGCCTGCCCAAGGTCCCGGCCGCGATGCGCATGGACGTCGACGCGGCCGGCAACCCCGTCGGCCTCACCTGAGACCCTCCCTCACCTCCCGCACCGCCCCACCCAACGCTCCCTCACATCCTGCGCCGCCCCACCCAACGCTCCCTCACCTCATGTGCCGGCCGCCGGGCAGATCCGGACCGCCTGTGGATAACTTCTGCAGCGGCTGTTCAAGTGGGCCCACAATGCCAGCATGAGAACGCGAACGGAGCTTCCGGGGCCACTCAGCGAAGCGCCCTTCACTATCGAGGCTGCCAGGACCTGGGGAGTGCCGAGAAGCAGACTGAGGCAACGCGACATCAAGCACGTCAGCCGCGGGCTCTACCGGCCCGCAGAATGGAGCTTCGAGTTGGAGGCCGCGGCTCGCGCCCTGTCGGTGGCATCGCCGGGCGCCTGGATCTCGCACGTCACAGCCGCCAGACTCCGGTGTCAGCTGTTGCCGCCGTGGCTCTCTGACTGTGAGGAGCTGCACCTTAGCAAGCCGCGGGACCTACCCGAGGTTCGGCGCAAGGGCATCGTCGGGCACACCGTTCTGGCTTTGGATGACGAGGTCGAAACCGCGGACGGCATGCGGGTCAGCACGCGTCCCAGGACGTGGCTCGATCTCGCCCGTCGGCTGAGCGTATCCGAGTTGGTTTGTATGGGCGACGAGCTCGTTCGGATTCCCCGATTCAATTTTGAAGGACGAAGTGAGCCCTTCGCGACCATCGATGGGCTACGTTCAATGGTGAGCCGCCACCCGAATTTGCAGGGAATCGTCCGGGCACGGGCGGCACTGGACCTGATGCGTGTGGGATCCGATTCAGGCCCGGAAACACTATTGCGTCTCGCGATTTTAGACGCCGGACTCCCGGAGCCGGAGCTTCAGCTCCCGCTCCGCCAGGATGGTCGGGTGTCCCCAACGGCGGACCTTGGGTATCGCCGGCGGCGGCTGGCCGTCCAGTACGACGGCGGACACCACTTACTCCCCGACCAAGTCTTCAGCGATCGCCGACGTGACAAGGCCTTTGAGGCAGCGGGATGGACGGTGCTTACCCTGACTAAAGACGACCTTGCGGACGGCTTCGCGGGCGCCCTCACCAGGATCAAACGAATCCTCCGCTCGATGCCCCTTACCCCGTCGGCCGCTGCTGGCTTTTCCAGCCAACTCTGAAGGTGCGACCCGCCGATACCGGCGCAATGTGAGGGAGGATCGGGCAGGTCCCGACCACACTCTAAAATCGTCTGGCGGAGGCTCCCTGGACGCACGATGCTCCCGCACCAAAGGTGCGGGAGCATCGTGTGAAAACACCCCACAACCGCGGGAGCATCCGATCACAACACCCCACAACCGCGGGAGCATCCGATCAGAACACCCCACAACCGCGGGAGCATCCGGTCAGAACACCCCACAACCGCGGGAGCATCCGGTCAGAACACCCCACAACCGCGGGAGCATCCGGTCAGAACACCCCACAACTACGGGAGCGTCGGGGAAGAAGGGGCGGGGTTAGCGTTCCAGGTCGCCGCGGATGAAGGCCTCGACCTTTTCCCGGCCGAGGTCGTCGTTGAACTGCTCCGGCGGGGACTTCATGAAGTAGCTCGACGCCGACACCAGCGGACCGCCGACGCCGCGGTCCAGGCCGATCTTCGCGGCACGGATGGCGTCGATGATCACACCGGCGGAGTTGGGCGAGTCCCAGACCTCCAGCTTGTATTCCAGCGACACCGGCGCGTCACCGAAGTTGCGGCCCTCCAGGCGCACGAAGGCCCACTTGCGGTCATCGAGCCACTGGACATAGTCCGACGGGCCGATGTGGACGTCCTTGGCGGCCAGCTCGGCCTCGACGTTGGAGGTCACGGCCTGCGTCTTGGAGATCTTCTTCGACTCGAGGCGGTCGCGTTCCAGCATGTTCTTGAAGTCCATGTTGCCGCCCACGTTCAGCTGGTACGTCCGGTCCAGGGTCACGCCGCGGTCCTCGAACAGCTTCGCCATCACGCGGTGCGTAATGGTCGCACCGATCTGGCTCTTGATGTCATCGCCCACGATCGGCACCCCGGCGGCGGTGAATTTGTCAGCCCACTCCTTGGTGCCGGCAATGAACACGGGCAGGGCGTTGACGAACGCCACGCCGGCGTCGATCGCGCACTGGGCGTAGAACTCGGCAGCCTCCTGCGAGCCGACCGGCAGGTAGCAGACCATCACGTCAACCCGGGCGTCCCGCAGGGCCTGGACGACGTCGACCGGCTCCGCCGGGGACTGCTCGATGGTCTCCAGGTAGTACTTTCCGAGGCCGTCCAGGGTGTGGCCGCGCTGGACGGTCACACCGGTCGGGGGGACATCGGCGATCTTGATGGTGTTGTTTTCGCTGGCCAGGATGGCGGCGGAGAGGTCCTGGCCGACCTTCTTGCCGTCGACGTCGAACGCGGCAACGAACTCGACGTCGCCGACGTGGTACTGGCCGAACTCCACGTGCATCAGGCCAGGGATCGTGGCCTGGGGGTCGGCATCCTTGTAGTACTGGACGCCCTGGACCAGCGAAGCGGCACAGTTACCTACGCCGACGATTGCAACACGAATCGGATGTGAAGACACGGAACTCCTTTTGAGCAGGGTGACCGGCGCGGCCGCACTCTGGTGTACTGCATCAGTGGTGCGGGCGGCTGGCGGACACGGCGCCATGAGGCGCCCTTAGTAGTCTAATCAACACCCCCGGGGCCGCGGTTGTTCCCCCGCGGCCCCGGCGTTTGTGTCGGGTGAGGGGCCGGCTACTTCTGGGCCCACAGGTTGATGTCGGACTCGACGGCGAACTCATCGATCGCGCCGATCTCGGCGGCCGTGAAATCCAGGTTGTTGATAGCGGACAGTGTGTCCTCGAGCTGCCGGACGCTGGACGCGCCGACCAGTGCGGACGTGACGGACGAGCCCTTTGTCTGCTCGCGCAGGATCCAGGCGATCGCCAGCTGCGCCAGCGTCTGACCGCGGCCCTCGGCGATCCGCTGCAGCCCGCGGACGCGGGACAGGTTCTCGTCACTGATCATGCCTTCGTCCAGCGACTTGCCCTGGGCGGCGCGGGAGTCGGCCGGGATGCCCTGCAGGTAGCGGTCGGTGAGCATGCCCTGCGCCAGCGGCGAGAACGCGATGGACCCGGCGCCCACCTGCTCCAGCGCCTCGTAGAGGTTCGGGCTGCCGTTCTCGGTTCAGCATTGAGTAGCTGGGCTGGTGGATCAGCAGCGGGGTGCCGAGGTCCTTGAGGATCCGTGCCGCCTCGAGGGTCTGTTCCGCGGTGTAGGACGAAATGCCCGCGTACAAGGCCTTCCCGGAACGCACGGCCTGGTCCAGGGCACCCATGGTCTCCTCCATCGGCGTCTCGGGGTCGGGCCGGTGGCTGTAGAAGATGTCCACGTACTCCAGCCCCATCCGGCCCAGAGACTGGTCGAGGCTGGCCAGCAGGTACTTGCGGGAGCCGAAGTTGCCGTAGGGGCCCGGCCACATGTCGTAGCCGGCCTTGCTGGAGATGATCAGTTCGTCCCGGTAGGGCCTGAAGTCGTCCTTGAGGTGGCGTCCGAAGTTGGTTTCGGCGCTGCCGTAGGGCGGCCCGTAGTTGTTGGCGAGGTCGAAGTGGGTGACGCCCAGATCGAAGGCGCGGCGCAGGATGGCGCGCTGGACCTCGAACGGCTTGTCATCGCCGAAGTTGTGCCACAGGCCCAGGGAGATGGCCGGGAGTTTCAGCCCGCTGCGCCCCACGCGGCGGTAGGGCATCGAGTCGTAGCGGGTCTCCGCTGCCGTGTACGTCATGCGTTCCATCCTTCGTCCGTTCCTGGAACCCGTGGGTTCCGGGGAATCCTTAGTTTGTGAGAATCGCGGCGCTGTGGCCGGGGAGGTCAAGCTTGCCGGCGGAGCCGCCCGGCTCAAGCCGAACGCCGTCGTCGGTGGCCAGCGCGACGGAGCCCCCGCGGACGGGCACCCGCCGCGCCTCGGCGGAAAAGTTCAGCGCCACTTCGGTGCGGCCGCGGCGCAGCAGCAGCCAGCGCTCGGCCTCGTCAACCTCGACGGCCGTGTCCGCGAAGCCGGGATCCGTCAGGTCCGGCGTCGTGCGGCGCAGCGCGATCAGCGCCCGGTACAGTTCCAGGAGACGGGCGTGCTCCCCCTCGGCGGCCTCGGCCCAGTTGAGTTTGGACCGGGTGAAGGTCGCGGGGTCCTGCGGATCGGGCACGACGGCGGGGTCCCAGCCCATGCGCTCGAACTCCTTGATCCGGCCTTCGGCCGTCGCCTTGCCCAGTTCCGGCTCCGGGTGGGAGGTAAAGAACTGCCACGGGGTGCTGGCCCCGTATTCCTCGCCCATGAACAGCATGGGCGTGAACGGCGCGGTCAAGGTCGCGACGGCGGCCAGGGCGAGCTGCCCGTAGCCGAGGGTCTGCGAGAGCCGGTCGCCGGTGGCCCGGTTGCCGATCTGGTCGTGGTTCTGGCTGCACACCACCAGCGCGGCGGGGTGCACGCGGGCCGGGTCGATCGGCCGGCCATGGTGGCGGCCCCGGAAGCTGGAGTAGCTGCCGTCGTGGAAGAACCCGCGTTCCAGCACCTTGGCCAGCGCCCCGAGCGATTCGAAGTCGGCGTAGTAGCCGGTGGCCTCACCGCTGACGTTGACGTGGACGGCGTGGTGGAAGTCATCGCTCCACTGCCCGGCCAGCCCGTAGCCGTTGGCGTCCCGCGGGTAGAGCAGGCGCGGGTTGTTCAGGTCCGATTCCGCGATCAGGGTGGCCGGGCGCCCGGTCTCCGCGGAAATTTCGTCCGCGAGGGCGCCGAAGTCCTCCAGGAGGTGCACGGCGCGCTCGTCCTTGAAGGCATGTACGGCGTCCAGCCGCAGGCCGTCCACATGGTAATCCCGCAGCCACATGGCGGCGTTGTCCAGGATGTAGCGGCGGACCTCGTCAGAGTCCGGTCCGTCGAGGTTGACGGAGTCGCCCCACGTGTTGCCCTCCCCCGACTTCAGGTAGGGCCCGAACCGCGGCAGATAGTTCCCGCTGGGGCCCAGGTGGTTGTAGACCACGTCCTGGATGACGCCAAGGCCGGCAGCGTGGGCGGCGTCCACGAAGCGCTGGTACGCGGCGGGGCCGCCGTAGCCTTCGTGCACGGTGTACCAGAGCACGCCGTCGTAGCCCCAGTTGTGGGTGCCGTTGAACCCGTTGACCGGCAGCAGCTCCACGAAATCGACGCCGAGCTCCGCCAGATACGACAGTTTCCCGGTCGCGGCGTCCAGGGTTCCCTCGGGGGTGAAGGTGCCGACGTGGAGTTCATAGATGACCGCGCCCTTGAGCTCGCGTCCGGCCCACTGCCCGTCCGACCACTGGTGGCTCCCGGCGTCGAACGTGCGCGAGAGCGCGTGCACCCCCGCGGGCTGGCGGCGGGAGCGCGGGTCCGGCAGCGGCGTGGAGTCCCCGTCCACCAGGTAGCCGTAGTCCACCTCACCGGAGGCGGGTGCCCCGGCCGCGCTCCACCAACCGTCGCGCCCGTCGCCTACGCGCTCCATCGGGTAGTGCGCCCCGCCAGCGACCAGCGTGACCGCCCGTGCCTTCGGTGCCCAGAGATCAAAGCGTTCGCTTCCGTTTGCAGGCAAAGTCATGGCATTCTTCCGTTCCCCAAGTCGGTTTTGTCAGGTTTGCTCAGATTGTCAGGTGCGCTCAGGCCGCCGGCACCAGCAGAGCCACCGGGTAGGCGGCGAGTACGTCTGCCACCTCCACGGCACCCGGACCGAAAACGTTGCCGGTCAGGTCATCCACCATGGCGCTGCCCAGGTGGATCACGGTGTCCCGCCAGCCGCCAAGCTGTTCGAGTCCGCGGGGCAGCCGGGTGGCCAGCGTCAGTGCGCCCTTGCCCGGTGCGCCTGAGTCCAGTGCGCCTGTGCCGGATGCGCCCCGGTCAAACGCGAGCAGGTGCGCGGCGGCCGGGCCCGTGGCGACAACCGGAGCGTAGCCGGCGAACAGCTCGGGCCGGTCCCGACGCAGGCGCAGGGCGCGCGAGGTGACGAGGAGTTTGGCCGAGTCGTCGAGGAACGACGCCGGACGCGCGTCGGCGTCGAGCGCGGCAAGGGCACGCTGGCGCGCGCCGAAGTCGAACGGCCGGCGGTTGTCCGGATCCGTCAATGACCGGTCCCAGAATTCCGTGCCCTGGTACACGTCAGGGACGCCCGGCATGGTGAGCTGGACGAGCTTGGCCGACAGGGCGTTGGAGGCCCCGTACGGCTCAAGCAGCGACACGAGGTTTTCGAGTTCCGCGCGGACGGCAGGGTCATCGAAGGCAGCGTCGACGGCGGCGGCCAGCTTCCGCTCGAATTCCGGGTCGGGGTCGAGCCAGTTCGTCGAGTTGCCGGCTTCCCGGGCGGCTTTTTGGGCGTAGGACTGCAGCCGGTCGCGGTCCGCCGGCCAGACGCCGGCGACTGCCTGCCACAGGAGGTTGGCCAGGGGCCCGTCAGGCAGGGGTGCCAGCTTCTGCAGCCGCCGCAGGGAGGCCTGCCACTCCGGCGCCCGCTCCGCGAGGACCGAGATCCGGGCGCGGGTGTCTTCGCTGCGCTTCGTGTCGTGGGTGCTCAGCGTCGTCATGGACAACGGGATCTCGGCCTGGCGCCGCGCCATCCGGGCGTGGAACTCTTCGGGCGCGATGGCGAATTCCGTGGGTTCGGCGCCGACTTCGGTCAGCGTGCCCAGCCGGGTGTAGCGGAAGAACGCCGTGTCCTCGACGCCCTTGGCCATGACCATGCCGGAGGTCTGCTGGAACCGGCGTCCCAGCTCCGCCTCGGGCTCGAGGCCGGCGTCAAGCAGGAGCGGCAGCAGCAGCCGGATGGCGTGGTCCAGTTCCGGCCGGCGGCCCGCCGCAAGTTCGCAGGCTTCCTTGAGGACATCCGCCCCGTCCGGCAGGTAGCTGCGGTACACCGGAAAGGCCGCGATGATCTCGGACAGCGCATCCGCCGCCTTGTCCTCGGTCAGGCCGGCATCGGCGGGCACCAGCCGCGCCAGCCGGAGCATCTCCGAATGCAGGATCCCGTCCGTGATGCGGCGCTTGGTGCCCCGGATCATCGCTTCGTAGTCCGTGGGCTGCCCGTCGCGCAGTTCGGTGTCGAGGGCATCGAGGACCTCCTGGCCGCCGGCGTCCACGAACACCCGGTCCACGTCTGCGAGGGCGTCGTAGCCGGTGGTCCCGTCGCAGTCGAACCCGGACGGAAGCCGCTCCCCCGGCTCCAGGATCTTTTCGATCAGCACGTAGCTGCCGCCGGTGGCCTCCCGCAGCCGACGGAGGTAGCCTGCCGGATCGGCGAGCCCGTCCGGGTGGTCGATCCGCAGACCGTCGGCAAGACCCTCGCGGAACCAGCGGAGAACCTCCGCGTGGGCTTCATCAAAGACCTCGGGAACCTCCACCCGGATTCCGGCCAGACTGTTGACGGCGAAGAACCGGCGGTAGTTCAGCTCATTGTCCGCACGGCGCCAGCCGACCAGCTGGTAATGCTGCCGGTCGTGGACCTCGCGCGGGTCATCACCTGCGGTATAGCTTCCCTCGGCCAGGGGAAAGCGGTGGTCGTAGTAGCGCAGCTCGCCGTTCCGGATCTCAAGCGCGTCGACGTCCGAGTCGTCGCCCAGCACGGGAATCCGGACGCGGCCGCCGCCAAAGTCCCAGTCGACGTCGAACGCCTGGGCGTAGCGCGACTGCCGCCCCTCCTTCAAAAGGGACCACCACCACGGGTTCTGGGCCGGGGTCGCGACGCCGACGTGGTTGGGCACGATGTCGACGAGGACGCCCATGCCCGCCGCCCGCGCGGCCTGGGATGCTGCCAGCAGCCCCTCCGCGCCGCCCCGTTCGGGGTCGACGGCGGACGGGTCAGTGACGTCGTAGCCGTGGTCCGAACCCTGCTCTGCGGTCAGAATCGGTGAGAGGTAGATCCAGTCCACGCCCAGCGATTTCAGGTAGGGCACGATCTCCGCGGCGTCCTGCAGCGTGAAGCCGGAACGGATCTGCAGGCGGTACGTTGAGACGGGCGTCCTCATGATGCGGGGCCCTTCTTGGTCCGGGGCTTCTTGGCAATGGCCGCCTTCGCGTCCTTGGACTTCGAGCCCTTGGCGGAGCCACCCTTCGCCGGGGCGGCCTTCGTCGGCTTCTCCTCGGCAGGCTTCTCCTCCGCCGGGGCCTCCGCGGCAGCCTCGGGTTCGCCAGCCGGCTTCTCCGGTTCCGCTTCAGCCGGCTTCTCCGGTTCCGCTTCAGCCGGCTTCTCCGGTTCCGCTTCAGCCGGCTTCTCCGCTGCCGCCTCTGCGGGCTCCTCAGCGGGAGCCTCCTGCAGAGCCTCGGTCTCGGAGACCTCGGCCATGGCAGCCAGGGACGCGGCGGCCGAGTAGTCCACCTCCACCTCGGGGCCCGAGTAGGCGCGCAGCACCACCATCGACTTAGCCGCCAGCGTCAGGACATGTCCCGCCTTGAACGGTTCCGTGGTCTCGCCGGCGTCGGCCGTGTCCACCAGAAGCTCCCAGTACGGTGCGTACTCCTCGGCCGGCAGCAGGAAGTCCACGTCGCCGTCGTGGGCGTTGAAGGCCAGCAGGAAGCTGTCGTCGGTGATGCGGCGCCCGCGCGAATCCTGCTCCTGGATGCCGTGCCCGTTGTAGAACACGCCGATGGTCCGGCCGAAGCCGCTGTCCCAGTCCTCCGGCAGCATCTCCTTGCCGTCAGTGTTCAGCCACACGATGTCCGGCAGCTTCTCGCCTTCGCCGCGGCGCACCGGCCGGCCGTCGAAAAAGCGGCTGCGCCGGAAGGTGGGGTGCTCCCGGCGGATCTTGTTGACGACAGCCGTGAACTCCACCAGCGGCTGGTCCATGGTGTCCCAGTGCACCCAGCTGAGCTCGGAATCCTGGCAGTAGGTGTTGTTGTTGCCCAGCTGGCTCCGGCCCAGCTCGTCGCCGTGCAGGATCATCGGGACGCCCTGTGAAAGCAGCAGGGTGGCGATGAAGTTGCGCTGCTGGCGGGCCCGCAGAGTAAGTACCTTGTCATCATCGGTGTCACCTTCGGCCCCGCAGTTCCAGGACCGGTTGTGGGACTCGCCGTCGTTGTTTCCCTCGCCGTTGGCGTCGTTGTGCTTCTCGTTGTAGGACACGAGGTCCCGCATCGTGAAGCCGTCGTGGGCCGTCACGAAGTTGATGGAGGCCACCGGCCGCCGCGCAGAGCTCTCATAGAGGTCGGCGGATCCGGTCAGCCGCGAGGCAAACTCACCCAGGGTGGACGGTTCGCCGCGCCAGAAGTCACGGACCGTGTCCCGGTACTTGCCGTTCCACTCGGTCCACTGCGGCGGGAAGTTGCCCACCTGGTACCCGCCGGGTCCAACGTCCCACGGTTCGGCGATCAGCTTGACCTGAGAGACGACCGGGTCCTGCTGAATGAGTTCGAAGAAGGTGGACAGCTTGTCCACATCGTAGAATTCCCGGGCCAGGGTGGAGGCGAGGTCGAAGCGGAACCCGTCCACGTGCATCTCCGTGACCCAGTACCGCAGGGAGTCCATCAGCAGCTGCAGTGAGTGCGGGTGGCGGACGTTCAGCGAGTTCCCGGTGCCCGTATAGTCCATGTAGTGCTTCAGGTCGCCGTCCACCAGGCGGTAGTACGCCGCGTTGTCGATGCCCTTGAAGGACAGGGTGGGTCCGAGGTGGTTTCCTTCGGCGGTGTGGTTGTACACCACGTCCAGGATCACTTCGATGCCCGCCTTGTGCAGGTCGCGCACCATCGCCTTGAATTCCTGGACCTGGTGCCCGACGTCGCCGGTGGAACTGTACGTGTTCTGCGGGGCGAAGAACCCGATGGTGTTGTAGCCCCAGTAGTTGTTCAGGCCCTTCTCCACGAGTGTGCCGTCATTGACGAACTGGTGGACGGGCATGAGCTCGATTGCCGTCACGCCGAGCTTCTGGAGGTGCTCGATGACCGCCGGGTGCGCGACGCCGGCGTAGGTGCCGCGCTGCTCCTCCGGAACTTCCGGGTGCAATTCGGTCAGGCCCTTGACGTGGGCTTCATAGATGACGGACTCGTGGTACGGGACCCGGAGCTGGCGGTCGTTGTCCCAGTCGAAGAACGGGTTGATGACCACGCCGTGCATCGCGTGGGGGGCCGAATCGGCGTCGTTCCGGGACAACGGGTCACCGAAGTTGTAGGAGAAGAGCGCCGGGTCCCAGTCGATCTGGCCCTGGATGGCCTTGGCGTAAGGGTCCAGCAACAGCTTGTTGGGGTTGAAGCGGTTCCCGCTGTCCGGGTCGTAGGGGCCGTGGACGCGGTAGCCGTACTTCTGGCCGGGCTGGATGTGCGGCAGGTAACAGTGCCACACGTACCCGTCCACCTCGGTGAGTTCGATCCGGGTTTCCGTCAGGTCATCAGCCAGGAGGCACAGTTCCACGCGTTCCGCGCGTTCGCTGAACAGGGCAAAGTTGGTGCCGGTGCCGTCAAACGTGGCTCCCAGCGGGTAAGCCGTTCCGGGCCAGACTTCCATTTGTACTCCTCTTGGGTGACGGATGATCTCTAGACAGACTACTTGTAAGTAGGGTTAGCATTTGTCGCGAAACACTGAGCGCGGTGTTTGTTACACGTTTCGCAGCACCTCCCGGGCGGCTTCGGCGATGCCGCTGGCCGTGACGGGCCCCCCGCCCGAGGCCAGGACGCCGGCACGCCCGTGCACGCTGGCCGCCATTGCGGCAATGGCCGCCCAGCGTTCGTCGGGATCGATGCCCCGCTCCCCGAAGCGCCCGACGTCGGCACCCAGTTGCGCAAGCAGCGCGCCCATGATTCCGGCCAGGACGTCGCCGCTGCCTGCCGTTGCGATCCAGGCCGTGCCCTCGGCCTGGCTGTAGAAGTCCTGGAAGGGGGAAGCGACCAGGGTGGTTGCTCCCTTGAGCAGCACCGTGGCTTCTGTCAGGCTCGCGGCCCGCCGCGCGGCGCTGAGCGTGGATCCTTCTACCGCGGCGCGGTCCACATCAACCCCGAGGCGCTGCAGCAATGCCGCCAGTTCACCGGCGTGCGGCGTCAGGATTACTTGCGGGGCGAGCACATCGGGCAGGGCCGGCAAAGCGCCGGCGTCAGCGACGGTCGGCAGGCCCGAGTCTGCGGCGTCGCGGGCGCGCTGGAGCTGGACCTCATCGGAGTCATCCAGTCCCGGACCCACGAGCCAGGCCTGCACGTGCGCATCCGCCACGGTTCCGGCGCCGCACACCACCTCGGGGCATGACTGGCGGACGAGGTCGGCGACCTCCGGCGGCCCAAGGTAACGCACCATCCCGACGCCGGCCGCCAGGGCGCCCTTGCAGGCCAGCACCGCGGCGCCGGGATAGGCGGCGGAGCCCGCGACCACCCCCAGCACGCCTCTGGTGTACTTGTGCGCCCGCCGCTGCGGGCGCGGGAGCAGGGCGGAAAGATCCTCGGTTTCAAACCGCCGCAGGGCCGGCCAAGGGAGCCCTTCCTCGATCCCGATGGGGATGACACGGATGCTGCCGGCGAAGTCCGCGCCGGGGTCCGTGAGCAGGCCGGCCTTGGCGGCACCGAAGGTCACGGTCAGATCAGCGGCCAGGACCGGGGCATGGGCCTCCCCGGTGTCCGCGTCGACGCCGCTCGGGACGTCGCAGGCCACCACGAGGGCGGCCCGGGCGGGGTGCTGGCCTACTCGGTTCCGAGCCTCACGGTTCCGAGCCTCCCGGTTCAGCGCCTCCACCAGCGCGGCGGCGTGGCCCCGGAGCCCGCCCTCGGCCCCGGTTCCAAGGACCGCGTCAATCACGACGTCGGCGCCGCCGGCCAGAGCGGCGAGCTCGGCCACGTTGTCCCCGGTCAGGACCGTGGCCTGTCCGCCGGCCTTCCGGAACGCGGCGAGCCCGGCGTCATGGGCGGCGCCGGCGGTGAGCACCGCCGTCGTCCGCATGCCGCGGCGGGCCAGCAGCGCGCCGGCGAAAAGTCCGTCGCCGCCGTTGTTGCCCTTGCCCGCCAGGACGGCCACCCTGGCGCCGTAGAGCCGCTGCCCGCGGCGGCGCAGGCCGCTGACGACGGCGTTGGCGAGGCCGTAGGCCGCCCGTTGCATGAGAACAGCGCCCGCACCGGAGCCCCGGACGTCGTCGAGATAAGGCTTCTCCGCCTCCCGAACCTGGGTTCCGGTGTAGGCGCTGATCATGGCTT
Organism: Arthrobacter sp. NPDC058192; assembly: GCF_042883665.1. Lineage (NCBI taxonomy): Bacteria > Bacillati > Actinomycetota > Actinomycetes > Micrococcales > Micrococcaceae > Arthrobacter > Arthrobacter sp. NPDC058192. The sequence goes on from NZ_JBHVVJ010000016.1 coordinate 34,388, forward strand.
CACTCCATTCGCGGTGCAGTCGCTGGGAAGTGCGTGGGGCGCGGGCCGGAGCTTTCCGGCCCGGTTGCGATCAACCTTCGGCGATAACCGTCGCAGTGGCGATCCCGCCGTCGTGGCTCATCGACAAGTGCCAGCGTTTGACGCCCTTGGACTCGGCAACGGCCAGCACGGTGCCCTTGACCTGGACTGTGGGGCCGTTCTGGTCCAGCCCGATCCAGCAGTCCTGCCAGTTCATGCCGGCCGGCGCGCCCAGCACCTTGGCCACAGCCTCCTTTGCCGCGAACCGGGCGGCGAGGGAGCGGGTGTTCAATTCCCGCTCGGCGGGCACGAACAGCCTGTCGCGCAGGCCGGGGGTGCGCTCGAGCTGGCGCCCGAACCGGTCAATGTCTACGACGTCTACGCCGATGCCTACGATCATGGCGTTACTCTACGGTCACGCTCTTGGCCAGGTTGCGTGGCTGGTCCACGTCGTAACCCTTGGCCGAGGCGAGTGCGAGGGCGAAGATCTGCAGCGGAACCGTGGCGAGCAGCGGGGCCAGGAGTGTGGGGGTCTCCGGGATGTAGAAGACGTGCTCGGCGTAGGCCTTGACAGCATCGTCTCCCTCTTCCGCGATGACGATCGTCTTGGCGCCCCGGGCGCGGACCTCCTGGATGTTGGAGACCACTTTGGCGTGCAGCGAGTCGCGGCCGCGCGGGGACGGGACCACTACGAAAACGGGCTGGCCTTCCTCGATCAGGGCGATCGGGCCGTGCTTGAGTTCACCGGCGGCGAAGCCTTCGGCGTGGATGTAGGCGAGCTCCTTGAGCTTGAGGGCGCCCTCCATCGCCACCGGGAAACCGACGTGGCGGCCCAGGAACAGCACGGACTTGGCGTCGGCCATGGACTGGCCGAGTTCCTTGATCTGGGCCTCGTTGTCGAGGATGCTCTTGATCTTGGCCGGGATCTTGCCCAGGTCGGCCAGAATGTCCTTGATCTCGCCCTGGAACTTGTTGCCGCGCAGCTGTGCCAAATAAAGGCCCAGCAGGTAGGCGGCGGTGATCTGGGCGAGGAACGCCTTGGTGGAGGCCACGGCGATCTCGGGTCCGGCGTGGGTGTAGAGCACGGCGTCCGATTCCCGCGGGATGGTGGATCCGTTGGTGTTGCAGATCGAGACGGTCTTGGCGCCTTGTTCCTTGGCGTAGCGGACTGCCATGAGGGTGTCCATGGTCTCGCCGGACTGGGAGATGGAGACAATCAGGGTGTTCTCGTCAACGATCGGATCCCGGTAGCGGAATTCGTGCGAAAGCTCCACCTCGGTGGGGATCCGGCACCAGTTCTCGATGGCGTACTTTGCCACCTGGCCGGCGTAGGCGGAGGTGCCGCAGGCCAGGACGATGATCTTGTCGACGCTCTTGAGCACCTGCGGATCGACGCGGAGTTCGTCGAGGGTCAGTTTGCCGTGGATGTCGGAGCGGCCCAGCAGGGTCTGGAGCACGGCGTCGGGCTGGTCGTGGATTTCCTTTTCCATGAAGGAGGGGAAACCGCCCTTTTCGGCGGAAGCCGGGTCCCAGTTGACTTCGTATTCCTTGCCTGCGGCGGGGGCGCCGTAGAAGTCCGTGATGTCGACGGCGTCGGCGGTGATCGTGACGATCTGGTCCTGGCCCAGTTCCACCGCGCGCCGGGTGTAGTCGATGAAGCCGGAGACGTCGGAGCCGAGGAAGTTCTCGCCCTCGCCGAGGCCCACGACGAGCGGGGAGTTCCGGCGGGCTGCGACCACTACGTCCGGCTGGTCGGCATGGACGGCGAGCAGCGTGAAGGCGCCTTCGAGCCGCTGGCAGGCAAGCTGCATGGCCCGGGTCAGGCCGCCCTTGGCTGCGTCCCCGCCGAGCTCGTTGCGGTAAATGTTGCCGAGCAGGGCGGCCGCCACTTCGGTGTCCGTCTCGGACTGGAAAGTCACGCCCTTGGCCAGGAGCTCCTGCTTGAGCTCGGCGAAGTTCTCGATGATGCCGTTGTGGATCAGCGCCAGCTTGCCGCCGTCGGCCAGGTGCGGGTGCGCGTTCTGGTCCGTCGGGCCGCCGTGGGTCGCCCAGCGCGTGTGGCCGATGCCCGTGAGCGAATCCGGCAGCGGCCGCGTCTCCAGCTCGGCGACGAGGTTGTTCAGCTTGCCAGACTTCTTCCGGGAAGAAATAGTGCCGTCAGCGACCACCGCAATGCCCGCGGAGTCGTAGCCGCGGTACTCCAGGCGCCGCAATCCCTCGAGGACAACATCCAAGGCGTTGTGTCCAGCATTTACCCGGCCATCTGAGTGGCCCACATATCCAACGATTCCACACATGGAGTCAAGCCTAGCGGGTTTCCGGGAGGTGGGACGTGGGACAGGACTGTTCGGACACCGGCGCGCGTCTCTTGTGGGGCACGCTTCGCGGGGCGCGGAGCTCCATTGCGCCTCCCACCGGCCCGTCCATTTCGCTCTCGGCGCCGTGAAGGGCAGAATCTCAGGTGTGACTTTGCAACGCAATGAAGCGACCGGGGAAGGTGTATCCCCGTTCGTGGAGCTGGACCGGCAGACCTGGTCCCGGCTCGCTGCCCAGATGGAGCAGCCCCTCAACGAGGAGGACGTGTTCCGCCTGCGGGGCCTCGGCGACCCCCTCGACATCAAGGAAGTACGGGAGGTCTATCTGCCCCTGTCCCGCCTCCTGCACCTCTACGTGGAGGCTGCCGGTCAACTGCACGCGGCCACCACCACCTTCCTCGGCGAGACGACGCAGCGCACGCCGTTTGTCATCGGTGTGGCGGGTTCTGTGGCTGTCGGCAAGTCCACCATCGCCCGCGTGCTGCGGGAAATGCTCCGGCGCTGGCCCGGCACCCCCAACGTGGAGCTCATCACCACGGATGGGTTCCTCTACCCGCTGGCTGAGCTCAAACGCCGGCAGCTGCTCGAGCGCAAGGGTTTTCCGGAGTCCTACGACCGGCGGGCCCTGCTGCGCTTCGTGAGCGAGATCAAGGGCGGCGCCGAGGAAGTCCGCGCCCCATGGTATTCCCATGTCACCTACGACATCGTCCCGGGCAAGGAGGTGGTGGTGCGCCGGCCGGACGTGCTGATTGTTGAGGGACTGAATGTCCTGGCCCCGGCGCGGCCGCGGCACGATGGCCGGCAGGGCCTCGCCCTCAGCGATTTCTTCGATTTCTCCATTTACGTCGACGCCAAGACGTCCTATATCGAGGAGTGGTACGTGGACCGCTTCCGCAAATTGCGCACCACAGCTTTCGCGCAGCCCGAATCCTACTTCCACCGCTACGCAACGCTGTCCGATGCCGAGGCCGAAGAGACAGCCCGCGATATCTGGAAGCGCATCAACGAGCCCAACCTGGAGGAAAACGTCCTTCCTACCCGCGGCCGGGCACAGCTGGTTCTGACCAAGGAAGCCGACCACTCCATCCGGCGCATGCTGCTGAGGAAGGTCTAGCACGCATGTGCTACGACGGTGCGGACGGGACGCCTGAAGAGCAGCCAGCGGGCCGGTCAGGCGGCCGCGAAGCGCCGAGCCGCCGGGCCTTCGGCCGTTTCCTGGTGGCGGGCGGCGGCCTCGCGGCCTTGAGCGCCTGCACTCCCGACCAGGCTGCCGTGCCCTCGGGCACTCCGGGGCCTACGCCGGGCCCCGACACTTTCACACGGCCTGCCGCGGCTTCGGCGTCCAGCTCCGCGGCCGGGACGCCATCCACGCCGGCGCCGGCAAATCCGTCATCCGCGGTCGCTACGCCCGCGGCCCCCTCCGCCGCTGCTGCGTCAGCATCACCGCCATCAGCCGCCGCACCGGGGCCGAAGCATTCACTTTCGGACCCCACCAGCCCCTGGGTGGTGGTCAACAAGCACCGGCCGCTCTCCCCCGCCACCTTCGTGCCGCCGGACCTGGTCCGGCCGGCCGTCCGGCTGGCCACCTCCGGTGAGGCTTCGCTGCTGAACAGCACGACGGCGGCCGCGGCAGAGCGGATGTTCGCTGCGGCCGCCGCGGCCGGGGTGATCATTACCTTGGCCAGCGGGTACCGTTCGTTCGCGACCCAAAAAGTCACCTACAGCGGCTGGGTGAGGGCACAGGGGCAGGCCGCGGCTGACACGGCCTCCGCCCGGCCGGGTTTTTCCGAGCATCAGACGGGGTGGGCCTTCGATATCGGCGACGGCAGCGGAGCGGACGCTTTCCAGCCCAATTTCCGCTCCCGACCGGCGGCCGTGTGGGCAGCGGCGCAGGCCCACCGCTTCGGCTTCGTGGTGCGATACCCCTGGACGTTCCAGGAAATCACCGGCTACTTTTATGAACCCTGGCACCTGCGGTATATCGGCATCGAGGCGGCAACGGATATGAAGTCCCGCAGCATCGCCACCCTGGAGCAGTACTTCGGCCTGGAAGCCGCGCCGGGCTACCGGTAGGCTGCCGGAACCTTTCCCGGGCGGTTAGTCGGCGACGAGTGCCAGGGCCAGTTCGGTCCGGACCACCTGGGCCAGGCGCTCTGCGACCTCCTGAGCGGTGTTCTGATCCCCGGCTTCAACCATCACGCGCACCACGGGCTCTGTACCGGAGGGGCGCAGCAGCACCCGTCCGGTGTCGCCGAGCTCGGCTTCGGCGCGGGCAACGGCCTCGGCTACGGCAGCGTCGTCCTTGACCCGGGCGCGGTCCACGCCCTTGACGTTGATGAGAACCTGCGGAAGCTTCGTCATCACCGCTGCGAGTTCCTTGAGCGGACGGCCGGTGAGTGCCACCTGGGCCGCCAGCTGCAGACCGGTGAGCACGCCGTCGCCGGTGGTCGCGTAGTCGGCAAAAATGACATGGCCGGACTGCTCGCCGCCCAGGCTGAACCCGCCGTCGCGCATCTCCTCGAGCACGTAGCGGTCCCCCACGCCGGTCTCGCGCAGGCTGATCCCGGCCTCGCGCAGGGCGATCTTCAGGCCAAGGTTGCTCATCACGGTGGCCACGAGAACGTCGTCGCGGAGCTTCCCGGAGGCTTTGAGGGCGAGGGCGAGGATCGCCATGATCTGGTCGCCGTCCACCTCGTTCCCTTCGTGGTCCACGGCGAGGCAACGATCGGCGTCGCCGTCGTGGGCGATGCCGAGGTGCGCACCGTGCTCGACGACGGCGCGCTTGAGCGGGCCAAGGTGCGTGGACCCGATGCCGTCGTTGATGTTGAGGCCATCCGGCTCGGCGCCGATGACGATCACATCAGCGCCGGCGTCCGCGAACACCTGGGGGGAACAGCCGCTGGCCGCGCCGTGGGCGCAGTCGAGGACCACCTTCAGGCCGTCCAGACGGTGCGGAAGCGTTCCGAGCAGGTGCACGACGTAGCGGTCCTCGGCATCGGAGAACCGCTGGATGCGCCCCACCTCGCCGCCAACGGGCCGCATGGCCTCATTGCCGAGCTGCAATTCGATGGCGTCCTCGACGTCGTCGGGGAGCTTCTGGCCACCCCGTGCGAAGAACTTGATGCCGTTGTCAGGCGCCGGGTTGTGCGAGGCGGAGATCATGACGCCGAAGTCGGCGTCCAGGTCGGCCACGAGGTAGGCGGCGGCCGGGGTCGGGAGCACGCCCGCGTCGTAGACGTCCACGCCCGAACTCGAGAGGCCGGCCTCCACGGCGGCCGCGAGGAACTCGCCACTGGCCCGAGGGTCCCGTGCCACCACGGCGCGCGGCCGGTTCCCGGTCGCGTTACGTTCATGGCCAAGTACGACGGCGGCGGCCTGAGCCAGCTGCAATGCGAGCTCGGCGGTCAGCAGACCGTTCGCCAAGCCCCGGACTCCGTCGGTTCCAAATAATCTAGACATCGGGTCAAGTTTAGTCGATCGCGGGGGTAAGTCCGATTTAACCGGCGAAAGCCCGTCCCGCCGAGTGGCGGAACGGGCTTTCGTGGAGCTTTGAAATTGCCCCAAAAGGGTCCCAACAGCCGGTCGCGCAAGCGGCCGGCTGTTGGGAAGGCGCTTTTTAGCGCTTGGAGTACTGCTGGGCCTTGCGGGCCTTCTTGAGACCGGCCTTCTTACGCTCGATGACGCGAGCGTCGCGGCGCAGGTAACCGGCCTTCTTCAGGGTGGCGCGGTTGTTCTCGGCGTCGATCTCGTTCAGCGAACGGGCGATGCCGAGGCGCAGGGCACCGGCCTGGCCGGAGATGCCGCCACCGTGGATGCGGGCGATGACGTCGTAGGCGCCGTCAAGATCGAGGATCTTGAAGGGCTCGTTGACGTCCTGCTGGTGCAGCTTGTTCGGGAAGTAGTTCGCCAGCTCGCGGCCGTTGATGGTCCACTTGCCGGAGCCCGGCACAACGCGAACGCGTGCGACGGCTTCCTTGCGACGGCCAACTGCAGCGCCGGCGACGGTCAGTGCCGGGCGTTCCTTCTTCGGCGCAGCTGCTTCTGCAGCACCGCTCTCCGAGGTGTAGCTGGTCAGGTTTTCCTCAGCCTCGACGGCTTCGGTGGTCAGTTCTTCGTTCTGAGCCACGATTCTCCTTGATAAAAAGTTGGTTGGTGGCCAGGACTACTGGGCGACCTGGGTGATTTCGAAAGTCTTGGGCTGCTGGGCGGCGTGGGGGTGCTCAGCACCGCGGTACACCTTCAGCTTGCCCAGCTGCTGTGCAGCGAGGGAGTTCTTCGGGAGCATGCCCTTGATGGCCTTCTCCACGGCGCGGACCGGGTTGGATTCCAGCAGCTCCGCGTAGTTGACGGAGGTCAGGCCGCCCGGGTAACCGGAGTGGCGGTATGCGCGCTTCTGCTCCAGCTTGGCGCCGGTGAGGGCAACCTTTTCAGCGTTGATGATGATGACGAAGTCGCCCATGTCCATGTGGGACGCAAAGGTGGCCTTGTGCTTGCCGCGCAGCAGGATTGCGGTCTGGCTGGCGAGACGACCAAGGACAACGTCGGTGGCGTCAATGACGTGCCACTGGCGGTTGATATCGCCGGGCTTCGGGGTGTACGTACGCACGGTGTTTGCCTCGTTCTTGTTCTGGCGTTCTTGTTTTAGGCGTCACGCTAAAGGTGCACCTACTATCTATGCGCTACCGGAACAGAGGTGAGGGCTCTATGTAACCAGTCATCCTGAGGTCTCGAATGTGCACGTTGAGTAGTTATCCTGCAACCGGATTCTCAAGCGGGCACGCACCATCGAGTAGGACACGCACAACGACTACCAAGAATAGCCGACCGGCGCCTCTTGGGTCAAAATGGCCTGTCCGGATGCGTACTGTTGGGCGTGCCGCCCACCGCCGTCCCGTCGCATCCTAAGGAGGAACCGTGTTCTATCCCGCCGCTGCCGGCTCCGTGTCGCCGCTGTTCGTTGTGGGAATCGGTGCCGCCGGAACGGCCCTCGGATTGCTGGCCGACCTCCTTGTCCGGCGCATGCTCCCCCACCTCGCCGGCTCCCCGACGGCAAGAATGAGAAGCACGACGGCGGCCGTCAGCTTTTCGGTGTCCGCTCTGCTCGCGTGGCGGTTCGGACTGTCCCCCGAACTTCCCGCCTACTTGCTGCTGGCCGCCGCCGGCGTCCAACTGGCGCGGATCGACCTGACCCACCACTTGCTGCCGAACCGGATGGTGCTGCCGCTGCTGGGGGCGGGGCTGGTGTTCCTGGGGGCCGCCGCGGGAGCCGCCGGGGAAGCAGGCAGCCTGCTGCGTGGGCTCGCCGGCGCCGGCATCTTGTTCGGCTTGTACCTCGTGCTGGCTCTGACCAGCCGGAACGGACTCGGAATGGGCGACGTGAAGCTTGCGGCACCGCTTGGCCTGTACCTGGGCTACCTGGGCTGGGCCCACTTGTTCTATGGCGGGGCCCTGGGCTTCGTCGTTGGCGGCATCGCCGCCGCGGTCACGGTGCTGAAAGCCCGCGGAAACAAGCAAAGGGAAGTGGCTTACGGGCCGTCGATGCTGGCCGCAGCCCTTGCCGTTATTTTGCTGCTGCCCTAAGTGCCGCTCAAGGTCGCGACTCACCGCCCGGGCCGTGCCTGCAGGCAGCGGCACCCGCTAAGCGCAGTGTGGGCGCAGGGAATGTGCAGGAAAGATGCACATTGGGAAGCCTTAGCACAGGATGCGTCAAAGTCGAATCGTCGGCATGTCGGCGCTTGCTACGTTTCCCTAAGTGCTGGTGCAGGACCAGCCCCGAACTCGCTCAGGAGTCTCCCATGCTTGCTCTTTACACCAACCTCTCCGTCCGCCTCCGCGGCGATGAGAAAGGCGCGACGGCCGTCGAATACGGCATCATGGTCGCCCTTATCGCCGTCGTGATCATCGTGGCCGTAAGCCTTCTTGGCGGCACGTTGACTGACATGTTCCAAGGGGTCAATTGCCAGCTCAGCACTCCGGCTACGCCGAAATGGAGCGGTACCGCATGCACGGCCTAGCGTAAGTATTCACCTCAGTTCGGCGGCGGCGGCGGAACCCGCCGCCGAACTACATAAACAGTTTCGATGAGAGGACGCCATGCCGAGGGCATCCGAGCGGGGAGCCGTCGCCGTGGAATTCGCCCTCCTCGCCCCCATCCTGGTCATGCTGCTGCTGGGCATCATGGAATTCGGCCGCGCGTACAACGCCCAGGTCACCCTCTCCAGCGCTGCCCGCGAAGGCGTCCGTGTGATGGCCATCGTCAACAACCCCGGCGCTGCCCGCACGGCGGCCATGAACGCGTCGGCTGCACTCACTCCGGGTTTGAACGACTCCAACATCACCATCAACCCCGCTAGGTGCACCACCGGAGCCCAAGTGACCTTCACCATCAGGTATGCGCTCCCCACCATGACAGGCATCGCAGGCCCGTTCGCGATGGAAGGCCAAGGAGTCATGCTGTGCGGCGGATAGCGCAGGGATCCCCCGGAACGGACGGCGAGCGCGGGGCCGTTAGTATCCTGGTCGCCATCCTCATGGTGACCCTGTTGGGGTTCGCCGCCCTCGCGGTGGACGTCGGCATGCTTTATGCCGAGCGGACCCAACTGCGCAACGGGGCAGACGCCGCCGCGCTGGCTATCGCCCAAACGTGCGCCAGAAACATCAACGACGCCGACTGCTCCACCACGTCCGCCCTCCCCCGCAACCTCGCCAACGGCAACGCCCGTGACGGCGCGAGCAACATCGCCGACCTCGTCCTGGATAAAACGGCCCGCACTGTAACGGTGACAGCCGGGGCACAGGAAGCCGGGCACGCGCCCAATCAGGTCTCACTCTTCTTCGCCCGGGTCCTGGGATTTTCAAGCGCCGAAGTAACAGCTACATCCCGTGTGCAGTGGGGGACGCCGTCCAAGGGCACGATTCTTCTGCCCCTGGCCATCGCCAAATGCAAGTTCAATCTTCAGCCCGGTTCACTGGCCGGCGCCGAACAGGTTCTGGACATGGACTCCGGCGGCTGCGGCGAGATCCCGGGCGGCTTCGGCTGGATTTCGGACAGCGATGCAAGTTGCGGGGTGACGCTGTCGGCCGGACAGGCAAACAACCCTGGCGTATGGTTCTCCAGCAACACGGGTGCGAGCGCACCAACCGAGTGCTCTGCTGCGGACTTGAGCCAGATGAACGACCAAACAGTCCTTCTCCCGCTGTATGACGTGGCCACGGGTAATGGCTCCAGCGGCAAGTACTACGTGATCGGATTCGCCGCCTTCCATGTCACTGGTTACCACTTTGCCAGCAACAGCTGGACAACAGGCGGAACGATCAAGAACAAGACCATCAGGGGCTATTTCGTCCGTTATGTCTCTCTGTCCGACGCCTTCGAACTGGGCGCGGCACCGGCCTACGGGACTTCGACAGTCCGTCTAACCATTGGAGTGCCCTAACAGTGAAGTCACGCTTATTGGCAGGCATTGCGGCCCTGGTGCTGGCCGTCGTCGGGGCAGTGCTGGTGGTCAGCTATGCCCAGGGCGCCGACAGCCGCGCGGTGCAGGGTCTGGCCCCTGTCACCGTCCTGGTGGTGAACAAGGCCGTGCCCGCAGGCACGTCGGTCGCGGCGCTGAAGACATTCGTCGCCCCTGAGGAGCTGCCCGGGAAGGCGGTGGCCAAGTCTGCGCTTCCAAACCTGGACGGGCAGGCCGGCAAGGTCACCGCCGTCGACCTCCTCCCGGGTGAGCAGCTCGTGGCGGAACGCCTGATCGCCCCCGAGGAGCTAAAAGTCAGCGGCGCGGTCGAGATTCCCAAAGGTCTTCAGGAGGTTTCCTTCCAGCTCGAACCGCAACGAGTGGTCGGCGGTCGTATAGCGGCCGGCGACCACGTGGGCATCTTTATCAATCTGGACAACGGCGGGCTCGAGGCGAAGGCGGATAAGCAGACTACGCAGCTGACAATCCACAAAGTCCTTGTGACCTCCGTGCAGCGGGCGCCGTCGGCCGAGGCATCAGCGCAACCCTCCCCCGGTGCTACCGCCCCCGCGCAGGACACTTCGCTTCCAACCGGGTCGTTATTGCTGACTGTCGCCGTCAACGATGTGAATGCCACCAAGGTTGTCTACGCGGCAGAATTCGCCAAGATCTGGCTGAGCAAGGAGCCGCTCGACGCCACTGACAGCGGACGGCCTGGCATCATGACAAAACCGGAGGTCTACAAGTGAGCCGCTTTGTCCTGATCACGCCGAACACCGACTTCGATGCCCGCGTCCGGCAGGCCCTGGCAGGGGGGCTCCCGGGAGGCCTGCAGACCTTCGCGTTCGTCAATCCCGCGAACCCCTCGGAGCTGTTCGCCAACTTGAACCAGGAACGCCCCGAGGTGCTGATCCTCGGCCCCGATGTGCCGGTGGATGATGCCCTCCGCCTGGCGACGGTCTTCGACGTCCAGCTTCCCGAGCTCAGCGTGATCCTGGTGGGAGATGCGGACCCCGCGTTCGTACTCCACGCGATGCGCGCCGGCATCCGCGACATCCTGAGCCCGGCGGCCGAGCCGGCGGAAATCCGCGTCCTGCTGGAACGGGCCTGCCAGTCGTACGCCAGCCGCACCCGCACCGCCGCCGTCAAGAGCCCGGACGCCGCCAAGGGCCTGGTCATCGGCGTCTTCTCACCCAAGGGCGGCGTCGGCAAAACCACCATCGCCACCAACATCGCCGTCGGGCTCGGAAGGGTTGCGCCCATGGGCGTGGTCATTGTGGACCTTGATCTTCAGTTCGGCGACGTCGCGTCCGGGCTCTATCTCAACCCCGAGCACACCGTCACCGACGCCGTTTCCTCCTCGGCCAGCCAGGATTCCCTGGTGCTCAAGGCCTTCCTGACCGTGCACCCCAGCAACATCTACGCCCTCTGCGCCCCGAAGACGCCTGTCGAGGCGGACGACATCACGCCGCAGCACATCACCCGCCTGCTCGAACAGCTGGCCGAACAGTTCCAGTACGTCGTCGTCGACACCGCCCCCGGGCTTCCGGAGATCGGCCTGGCCGCCCTCGAACAGTGCACGGATGCCGTCTGGGTGACCGCCATGGATGTTCCCAGCATCCGGGGCCTGCGCTCCGGCCTCGAAATCCTGCGGCGCCTGGATCTGCTGCCCGAGACCCGTCACGTTGTGCTGAACATGGCAGATTCCAAGTCCGGCCTGAGCGTCCAGGACGTCGAAGCCACCATCGGCGCCCCGGTGGACGTCAGCATCCCGAGGTCCAAGGCCGTGGCGTTCTCGACCAACCGCGGCGTCCCGGTGCTGCAGGACGGGCGGAAGGACCCGGCCGTCAAAGGCCTGCGGCAGCTGGTGGCCCGGTTCGACCCGGCCTGGCGCGCCACAGCGCAGAAGAAGCTGCACCGGCGGGTGGTGGTCTGATGAAGCTGTCCGAACGTCTCTCCGCGGCGGAGTCGGGGCCCGTCCCGGCTGCTCCGGTCATCCAGCACGGACCGATGACGACGGCGGCACCGGCCGCCGCCGTCATACCCTCCCCCCGCACGGCTCCCGGCACTCCGGCGGGCAGCATCGGCACTCCGGCGGGCAGCGGTCCCGGCGGGCACCAGGAGCCCGTCCGCGGCAGGGCCCAGCAGCCCGTCGACGCCTTTGCCGCCCTCAAGCAAAGGGCCGCCACCGCACTCTTCGAGCGCATGGGCACCCGTTTCAACGATTCCGCCACTAAGGAAGACGACCTCCGCACCTCGGCGCGGGAAGAGCTGATCCGCATCATCGACGCCGAGCAGGTCCCGCTGTCCGCCGAGGAGCGCTCCCGGCTGGTCCGGGATGTGGCCGACGACGTGCTCGGCTACGGCCCGTTGCAGCGGCTCCTCGACGATCCCGACGTCACGGAAATCATGGTCAACCGGATGGACCAGATCTACGTCGAACGGAAAGGAAAACTGACCCTGACAGAGTCGCGCTTCAGCTCCGAAGACCACCTGCGCAAGGTCATTGAGCGCATCGTCTCCAAAGTGGGCCGACGTATCGACGAGTCCTCGCCGCTCGTTGATGCCCGGCTTGAGGACGGTTCCCGCGTCAACGCTGTCATCCCGCCTCTCGCCGTCGGCGGGTCCTCGCTGACCATCCGGAAGTTCAGTAAAGTTCCGCTGACCGTGCGGAACCTCATTGACTTCGGCACGCTGACGCCGGACATGGCCGAGCTCCTCAACGCGTGTGTCCGCGCCAAGCTCAACATCATCGTGTCCGGCGGCACCGGCACGGGAAAAACGACGCTCCTGAACGTCCTGTCCTCCTTCCTCCCCCACGACGAACGGATCGTGACCATCGAGGACGCCGTCGAGCTCCAGATCCAGCAACAGCACGTGGTCAGGCTGGAGAGCCGGCCGCCCAATACGGAAGGGAAGGGCGAGGTCACTATCCGCGAGCTGCTGCGGAATTCGCTGCGTATGCGGCCGGACCGGATTGTGGTGGGTGAGGTCCGCGGCGGCGAATCGCTGGACATGCTGCAGGCGATGAACACCGGCCACGACGGTTCGCTCTCGACCGTGCACTCGAACTCGCCGCGCGACGCCGTCGCCCGCCTGGAGACGCTGGTGCTGATGGCCGGGATGGACCTGCCGCTGCGCGCCATTCGGGAGCAAATCGCCTCGGCCGTGAACCTGATCGTCCAGATCTCGCGGTTGCGCGACGGCACCCGGCGGATCACGCACGTTACGGAAGTCCAGGGCATGGAAGGGGACATCGTCACGCTCCAGGACGCGTTTGTCTTCGATTACTCCGCGGGCGTGGACGCCCACGGCCGCTTCCTCGGCCGGCCGGTTCCCACCGGCATCCGCCCGCGCTTCATCGACCGGTTCGAGGACCTGGGCATCCATGTCTCCCCCAGTGTGTTCGCGGCCCCGCTGACGCCGGCCGGAAGGGTGTCATGACCCTGCTGCCCATCGGCGTAGGCCTGCTGTTCACCGCCATGCTGCTGCTGGCCTTCGCCCTCCTGGCCGCCGGCGGAGCCCGCGTCCCGCTGGACCGGCGGCGGCCCGTCCAGGACCAGCCCGAGTCGCACCTGAGCCGGTTCGCCGGGTCCACAGTTCACCTGATCGACGGCTTCTTCGCGCGGCACAAATTCCGGCTCTTCAACCGGGAGGCACTCGAGGACGCCGGCCTCCGGCTGAGCCAGGCTGACTTCTTCGTGCTGGTGCTGGCCGGCGCGCTCGTTGGAGCATTGGCCGGTCTCGTCGTCGCCGGACCGCCGCTGGCGATCTTCCTCGTCTTCCTGGCCCCCTTTGTCGGCCACCTGGTGCTTGGCTTCCTCGCCGGCAAACGCCGGAACGCCTTCGACCAGCAACTGAGCGACACCTTGCAGCTGCTGGCCGGCGGCCTCCGGGCCGGGCACAGCATCCTCCGGGCGATTGACGCCGCGGCCACCGAGTCCCAAAGCCCGACCTCGGAAGAGATGCGCCGCGTGGTCACCGAGACGAGCCTGGGCCGGGACCTGCTGGCCTCGCTCAACGACACGTCCGAACGGATGCGGAACGAGGACTTCGTCTGGATCGCCCAGGCGATCCAGATCAACCGGGAGGTGGGCGGAAACCTCGCCGAGGTCCTGGACCAGGTCAACGAGACCATCCGCGAGCGCAGCGAAATCAAAGGCCACATCAAGTCCCTCGCCGCGGAGGGAAAGTTCTCCGCCTACATCCTCATGGCCATGCCGGTCGGGATCGTGGCCATGCTGATGCTGGTCAACCCCGGCTACATGAACGTCATGTTCACGCACCCACTGGGCTGGGGAATGATGGCGGCCTCCGTCATCCTGATGACGATCGGTGGTCTGTGGATGCGCAAGATCATCGACCTGAAGTTCTGAGGCGTCCTTGGATGCCCGCGTACTGCTCGCCAGCTTGCTGGTCTCGCTGCCGCTTGGATACGTCGCCTGGTCGCTGCTCTCCGTCGACCGGAAAGCGCTGCGCGCCACCCGCGAAATCCTCGCTTTCGGCGCCGGCACCGCCGACGTCGCAGACCGAAGGCAGCGCAACCTGCTGGAAGCCCTCGGCTACCGGCTGACGCCGCCCGGTTATGTCCGCAGACTCGACAGGCTCCTTGCCCTCGCCGGCCGTCCATCGTCGCTGCCGCTCGGGCGGGTCTTGGCGGCCAAGCCGGCCCTGGGCCTGGTGGGAGCCTTGCTGGGGTTGTTCCTCAGCACCAGCTCGCCGACTCCGATCCTCAAGCTGGTGGGCATCTTTGTGCTCCTGCTGGGGTATTTCATCCCGGACCTCCTGCTCTACAGCAGGGGCCAGGAACGCCAGAAGGCCATGCAGCTGGAACTGGCCAACACACTGGACCAGATGCTGATTTCGGTTGAGGCAGGCCTGGGCTTCGAAGGCGCCATGGCCCGGGCCGGCGAGAACGGCAAGGGCCCCCTCGCGGAGGAACTCGTCCGCACCCTGCAGGATATGCAGGTGGGCCGCAGCCGGCGGGAGTCTTACCAGGCGCTGGCCGAGCGGACAAACATCCCCGAGCTGCGCAGCTTCGTCCAGGCGGTGGTCCAGGCGGACACGTACGGAATCGCCATCAGCCGGGTGCTGAGAATCCAGGCGAAGGTGATGCGCGTCAAGCGCAGGCAGCGGGCCGAGGAGAAGGCCATGAAGCTGCCAGTCACGATTCTTTTTCCGCTGTTGTTCTTCATCTTTCCGGTGCTGTTCATCGCTATCCTGGGCCCGGCAGTCATCAACGCGATCGATACGTTCAGCGGCCGGTAGCGCCTGCCGGGACCCACCCCGGGATAGCCGCAAGGTTTCCGCAGGATAGGCCGGAGTCACCGGGATCGGCCGCGTCAGCAAGTAGCGTGGGTTCATGCCTTCACCCAGCGCTTACCCCGACGACGGAAGTGCGGGCCTCGTTCTCGCCCCCGGTGCCGCTTCCGGTGCGCCGGCGGCACTCCCGCCCATCCCGGACGTAGCAACTGCCCCCGGCCTCGCCGAGGCCCTGACCCTCGCAGCCGCCCAGGTATCACCCCCCACCAACACGGTCGCTCTGGAGGACCCATCCGCGCCCGAGGACCCTGCCCCGCTTGTGGACCCGGCTGCGCTCCAGGAACTCGGCGACCAGCTGGAGAACCCGGCCCTGGCCAAGGGTTTCGCCCGGGACTACGCCAAGATGTGGGATCAGCGCTACAGCGCCTTGGCTTCTGCCCTGGAGCGACGCGATCTTCCCGGGTCACTGGACGCCGTGCTGAGCCTGAAGACATCCTCGGCGATGGTGGGCGGTCTCCGGCTAGCCAAGCTTGCCGGCGAGCTTGAAGGGGTCCTCAGGGCGGGCGACATGGACCGTGCGCTTTCGTTGCTGCTCGACGTGGCCCAGCGCGGTGGCGAAACCCTGGATGAGCTGCAGTTCAGCTATGTCCTCCGGGAAGGCTAGGCGCGGGACGCGCCCCGGCCCAGCGGCTACCGCTGCGGGGTTAGCCGGTAGCCCACTCCCCTGACGGTCTGCAACCAGCGCGGCTGCAGCGGGTCCTCCCCGAGTTTGCGCCGGAGGTTACCGATGTGGACCTCAACGGCGCGTTCATCGGACTCGCTGATGTAGGCGTCCACCCGGTAGTAGTCGCCCCGCACCACCCGCACGAGTTCGGTTTTGGACCGCACCGCGCCGGATCCCTTGACCAGGGCATGCAGGAGATCGAACTCGCTGCGGGTCAGGCCCACGGCCACTCCGTCAACGCTCACGGTGCGGGTCTCCGGGTTCAGCTCGAGCCCGTTGTGGCGCAGCACGGGACTCTGGGACGCCGGAGGCGCAGCCGGAACGGCGGCGGGCGCCCCGGCCGCCGCCACAACCGGGGCGTCCTGCCGGGGCCGGCGCAACATCGCGCTGACGCGGGCGCGCAATTCCCGAGGCCTGAACGGCTTTGCCAGGAAGTCATCCGCTCCGGTGTGAAACGCCGTCAGGGTGTCGAGTTCGTCGGTGCGCGCCGACAACATGACCACGTAGGCGTCGCTGAACTGCCGGATCCGCCGCAGCACCTCGAAGCCGTCGATATCGGGAAGGCCCACATCCAGCGTGACGACGCTGGCCTCCTGCTGGCGCACGACGTCGACCCCTTCGCGGCCGCCGGACGCTGAATGCACTTCGAAGCCCGCTTGGCTCAACACAGCTTCGACAAGGTTCCGGACATCTTCGTCGTCCTCAACAACGACGGCGACTCCCAGGTCAGTCATGGCCCCCCTCACATCTGCACACTTCACTGCCGGCCGCGGGTGCGGCAGCAGATCAATAGATCGTCGGCCCCCACCGGCATTGCCAGAATACCCACGTCAGGAGGCAAAACAATGACAATGCAGTAACAGAAGGCGCAAATCTCAGTTTTAAGTCAAGTTCTGTGACACGGGGTGTAAAACTGTAGCAAGGAGGGGAAAGGGGCGCCGCGTCTTTGGATAGACAGCAGTTGGTTCGCCGTGCGGACCGTTTTGCTACGGCCTTGGGTCCGCGCGCGCGGGTGCTCATGTGCCAACTGCCGTTCGCCCTCGTGATGACGACCGTGGTGGCGGTCTCCCCCGCAGCGTGGCCGGGAATGCTCGCAAGCGAACTATGCCGCGGCGCCGTCGGCCTGCTGGCCCTGGCCCTCGCGGCCTGTGTGCTCGTGCCCTGGCAGCGGTTGGGGCCCGTGGCCCCGCTCCTTATCCCGGTGCTGGACCTTGCGCTGATCGGCTTTGCGCGGGACAGCGGCGTGGCTGGGCTGCCAGACCTCGGCGTGCTCTCGGTCCTTCCGGTCGTGTGGATCTCGGCGTCCCTCCTGTCCGCCGCCGCGAGCCTGTCGCTGAGCTTTTTGGGCCCGCTGCTGGCAGGGTTGGTGCCGCTGCTCCTCGCGGACCGAGTGGAACGGACGCTGGCCGGTATCGCCGATGCCGTGCTCCTGTCGCTCATGATGCTTGCCGTCTCGCTGGCGGTGCGATGGGCGCGGTCCCGGCTGCGGCACGAGCAAGAGCGGATCCAGTCCAAGGAATCCGAACTGCAGGTCCTGCTCGCGGGCAGCCGGGAGCGCGAACGGCTCCTACACACGATCTTGGACACGGTCAACGTCGGGATCGTGGCGATTGACGCCGATGGCCGCCGCCTGCTGACCAACAGCTGGCAATCGGCGTTGGAAGACGCCGCAGCCGCCGCCCGCCGCCCCGCGGAACCGGGGGAACCCAGTGAACCGGGGGAACAAGCGGAACCGTTGCTGACCGGGCAGGACAGAACCACGCCGCTGCCCGCTGAGCGCACTCCTCTCCGGCGGGCGCTGAGCGGGGAATCGTTTGCCGACTACCTGGTCTGCTTCGGCGAGGCTGCGGAGGGCAGAGTCGTATCCACCGGCGCCCTGCCCCTGAAGGACGAGGCCGGCGAGTTTCGTGGCGCGGTAGTGGTCTTCAACGAGGTCACCGACCTCGTCGATGCACTCGCGGCAAAGGACGACGTCGTCTCCACCGTTTCCCATGAATTCCGCACCCCGCTGACCTCGATCATCGGAAATCTCGACCTGGTGCTCAGCGACAACGAGGGTCTGGCCTGTCCCGCGGTCCGCCGCGTCGAAGTCGCCCAACGCAATGCGGAACGTCTTTTGGCCTTGGTATCAGACCTGCTCATGTCCGCCAGCTCCGCGGTCCACGTGCACCTGCGCCGCACGGACCTCGCCGGGCTTGTGGAGGCCAGCCTCGGGTCCGCGCAGGCGCACGCCCAGGCGTCCAGCATCTCCCTTGCCATGGACGTCCCCAGCCCGCTGTGGGTGCACGCGGATCCACTGCGGATCGGGCAGGCGCTGGACAATCTCGTCTCCAATGCCATCAAGTACTCACCGGCCGGTGGATCGGTCCGGGTGTCCGCCACCACGGGAGACGGCCGGGTACGGCTTCACGTTGAGGACACGGGCATGGGCATGACTGCCGCCGACGCCGGCCGTGTCTTCACGCGCTTCTTCCGCAGCCAGGCCGTCCGCGAAGGTTCGATACCGGGCGCCGGGCTGGGGCTGTCCATCACCAAGGCCATCGTGGAGCGGCACGGCGGGTCGATTTCCTGCCGCACATTGCCGGGGCAAGGCAGCACCTTCACCGTGGAGCTCCCCGCCGACGGTCCCCCGGAGGCGTTCTGACGGGAATATCGGCGGTCCTAGGCGCGCAGGGCCCTTGTCAGCTCCGCCCGGGCCAGCAGGCCGGAGTCGGACGGGTAGGCCACTTCCTCAAGCACCAGCGGATGTGGGGCGGCCAGCACCGAGCGGGCATCGCGCTGGCGTTCAAGCAGACGCTCGTAGAGCCACCCCGGAGCTTGCACGCCTTCCCCCACATACAGCGCCGAGCCCACCAGGGAGCGGACCATGTTGTGGCAGAACGCGTCGGCCTGCACAGTGGCCACAATGACGCCGTCGGTGCCGCGGGCGAACTCGAAGCGCTGCAGCTCCCGGATGGTCGTGGCGCCCTCGCGGGGTTTGCAGTAGGAGCGGAAGTCCTGGAGTCCGAGCAGTTGGGCGGCGCCCGCGTTCAGGAGCCCGACGTCGAGCGGGGCCTTGTGCCAGAGGGTCGAGGAGCGCCCGAGCGGGTCCCACAGGGCGGGGCCGTCCGCGATCCGGTACGAATAGCGGCGCCAGAGGGCGGAAAACCGGGCATCGAAGCCAACGGGTGCCACCACGGCCCGGCGCACCTCGATCGCGCCGCTGAGATCTCCCAGTCCGCGGCTCAGGGCGCCGCGCAGGCGGCGGAGCAGGGCGACGGCGGGATCGAGTTCGGCGCCGCGGTTCAGCCCCCGCCACTCGGCCTCGGTGAGGTCCAGATGGACCACCTGCCCCCGGGCATGCACGCCGGCGTCGGTCCGGCCGGCCACGGTGACCCGCACGGGGCGGCGGATCAGCAGCTCGAGGGCCTGCTCCAGGACGCCCTGGACGGTGCGCAGCCCCGGCTGCACTGCCCACCCGCTGAACGGGCCGCCGTCGTACGCCAAATCCAGCCGGATACGCAAAAACCCGCCGCCCCCCAAAACGGGGGCGGCGGGTTTGAGCTCGTTCATAGACTTAAGTCTATAAGAAGGTTTCAGCGAATTACTTCGCGTCCTTCTCGGACTCAGCAGGAGCTTCCTCAGCGGCCGGAGCCTCTTCGGTCTCAGCAACCTCAGCCTCGGCAGCTTCCGTCTCAGCAGCTTCCGTCTCAGCAACTTCAGCCTCGGCAGCTTCGGTCTCGGCAACCGGAGCAGCTTCGGCCTTCTCGGCGTCCTTCTTGTCAGCGTCGCGCTGGGCGGCGGACGTAGCCTCGGCTACGACGGCCTGCTTCGCGGAAACCGGCTCGAGGACCAGTTCGATGACAGCCATGGGAGCGTTGTCGCCCTTGCGGTTGCCGATCTTGGTGATGCGGGTGTAGCCGCCGTCGCGGTTCTCGACTGCCTGTGCAATGTCGGTGAACAGCTCGTGGACGACGCCCTTGTTGCTGATCAGGCCGAGTACACGACGGCGGGAAGCGAGGTCGCCGCGCTTGGCGAAGGTCACCAGGCGCTCGGCGTACGGCTTCAGGCGCTTGGCCTTGGTCACCGTGGTGGTGATCCGCTTGTGCTCGAACAGTGCTGCGGACAGGTTCGCGAGCATCAGGCGCTCGTGAGCCGCTCCGCCGCCGAGGCGCGGACCCTTAGCGGGGGTAGGCATAATAGTTTCTCCTCATATGGAAGCCGTTGGGCTGCGCGCACCAGGTGCATACAGCCGGCCGGCCAAGATCTGTTGGTTAGAGCTCGTCGTCGCTGAACGCGGCGTCGTCCTCTTCGATGGCTGCGGCGCGAGCTGCGAGATCGAAACCGGGAGGGGAGTCCTTCAGGGACAGGCCCAGTTCGACCAGCTTGGCCTTGACCTCGTCGATGGACTTCGCACCGAAGTTGCGGATGTCCATCAGGTCAGCCTCGGAGCGGGCAACGAGTTCACCCACGGTGTGGATGCCCTCACGCTTGAGGCAGTTGTAGGAACGGACCGTCAGGTCCAGGTCCTCGATCGGCAGGGCCATGTCCGCTGCCAGGGCAGCGTCCGTCGGCGACGGGCCGATCTCAATACCTTCAGCTGCGGTGTTCAGCTCGCGGGCCAGACCGAACAGTTCCACCAGGGTGGTACCGGCCGAAGCAACGGCGTCGCGCGGGGCGATTGCCTGCTTGGTCTCGACGTCGACAATGAGCTTGTCGAAGTCGGTGCGCTGCTCAACACGGGTAGCTTCCACGCGGAAAGTAACCTTCAGAACCGGCGAGTAGATCGAGTCGACCGGGATGCGGCCGATCTCGGAGTCGCCGGACTTGTTCTGAGCTGCCGAAACGTAGCCGCGACCGCGCTCGATGGTCAGTTCGAGTTCGAACTTGCCCTTCGAGTTCAGCGTGGCAATGTGCAGATCCGGGTTGTGGAATTCGACGCCGGCCGGCGGAGCGATGTCCGCGGCGGTGACGACTCCCGGGCCCTGCTTGCGCAGGTACGCAACAACCGGCTCGTCGTGCTCGGAGGAAACCGACAGGTTCTTGATGTTCAGGATGATCTCAGTGACATCTTCCTTGACACCCGGAACCGTGGTGAACTCGTGCAGCACGCCGTCGATCCGGATGCTCGTGACAGAGGCACCGGGGATCGAGGAGAGCAGGGTACGGCGGAGGGAGTTTCCGAGGGTGTAACCAAAGCCCGGCTCCAGCGGTTCGATGATGAACCGGGAGCGGTTTTCGGAGACGACCTCTTCGGAGAGGGTGGGGCGCTGTGCAATGAGCACTTAGGTTTCCTTTCGGCGAGCATCCGCTATATGACGCAACACAGGTGGTGGAAAGATCGGTCTGAGGACTTAACGCGGCCGGGCTTGCCCGGACCGGTGAGGGTCCGGGCAAGCTCCTGGGCGTGGAAAGCCTTAGACGCGGCGGCGCTTCGGGGGACGGCAGCCGTTGTGGGCGCTGGGGGTGACGTCCTGGATGGAGCCAACCTCGAGGCCAGCGGCCTGCAGCGAGCGGATGGCGGTTTCGCGGCCGGAACCCGGTCCCTTGACGAACACGTCAACCTTGCGCATGCCGTGCTCCTGTGCACGCTTTGCGGCGGCTTCGGCGGCCATCTGGGCAGCGAACGGGGTGGACTTACGCGAGCCCTTGAAGCCAACCTCACCGGAGGAAGCCCAGGAGATGACAGCACCGGTCGGGTCCGTGATGGACACGATGGTGTTGTTAAAGGTGCTCTTGATGTGCGCCTGGCCCAGCGCGATATTCTTCTTGTCCTTCTTACGCGGCTTGCGAACCGCGCCACGAGTCTTCGGGGGCATTTTTTCTCCTACAGAAAGTTATTGGGTGAAAGCGAACGCTTGATCCCACACTTGCCGGGTTCCCGGAAATCGCACCAGCGATTTCAAGGAGGCAAATGGGTTTAGCGAGCCTTCTTCTTGCCGGCGACGGTACGCTTCGGGCCCTTGCGGGTACGTGCGTTGGTCTTCGTACGCTGTCCGCGTACGGGCAGGCCCTTGCGGTGACGCAGGCCTTCGTAGCTGCCGATCTCAACCTTGCGGCGGATATCAGCGGCTACCTCGCGGCGAAGGTCACCCTCAACCTTGTAGTTGCCTTCGATGTAGTCACGCAGTTCAACCAGCTGGGCGTCGGTCAGGTCCTTGACCCGGACGTCAGCGCTGATGCCGGTGGCAGCCAGGGTTTCGTGTGCACGGGTCTTGCCCACGCCGTAGATGTAAGTAAGCGCAATTTCCAGCCGCTTTTCGCGGGGAATGTCTACGCCAGCGAGACGAGCCATAGTGGCAGTGCTCCTTGTATAAACCGGAGGTCGTAGGCAGTACACCCGCACGTGACGTGCGGCCCCAGCCTCCGACCGGGGGTTAGCTGTCCGGGCCCATACGTCCCAATTCAGCTTGTGCTGCCTTTTCTATTACTTGCGTGGGTTAGCAACCCAGGGGTTTCCCGGAAGGGAAATTAGCCCTGGCGCTGCTTGTGGCGCGGGTTCTCGCAGATCACCATGACCCGGCCATTACGGCGGATCACTTTGCACTTTTCGCAGATCTGCTTGACGCTCGGCTTGACCTTCATGGCATTCCTTTGCGTGTTGCAGTTGGTCGGCTGGACCGGCCTTGGCTGTTGCTCTGGCCGCCCAGTGTTTACTTGTAGCGGTAGACGATACGACCACGTGTCAGGTCGTACGGGCTCAGCTCCACCACTACGCGGTCCTCGGGGAGGATCCTGATGTAGTGCTGACGCATCTTTCCAGAGATGTGTGCCAGAACGATGTGCTTGTTGGTCAGCTCAACGCGAAACATCGCGTTGGGCAGCGCCTCGGTCACAACGCCCTCGATCTCAATGACCCCGTCCTTCTTGGCCATACCCTCCGCTAACTGTTGTTGCCGCAGCCTCCCGATTTGCATCAGTCATGACCGCGGACGTTTTTTGATTGATTGGTTGGTGCCGCCAACCACAAAAGGGCACAACGGGGCAGACAACCAACAGTCAACACTACGGCATTACGCCCCGATTGTTAAATCCGCAGTTAAATCCAGCCATCGTAGCGCACTCAGCGTCCGTACGCACCTAGAGTCCCGGCTGGCGTGGTCACTTCCTCCGACCGCGCGATCCCGTCGAGGATGGCCAGCCGGGCGACGTCGGCTGCCGCGCTCTGCAGGGCGACGAGGCTTATTTGCCGGGCCACCGGGCTGCTGCGGTCCAGCACCACGGTGCCCGTGGCCAGCGCGAAGACGGTGTCGCCGTCGGCGAGGGTGTGGCTAGGATTCAGCGCCCGGGCCAGGCCGGCGTGGGCGGCCGAGGCCGTGCGCTTGCACTCCGCCTTGTCCAGCGCGGCGTTGGTCGCGACGACGACGAGCGTGGTGTTCAGGGGCGGGGCGGTATCATCAGCGCCGTCAGTCCCCACGGTGCCCGGGGCGGCTTTCGCCGCAGCGGCCGAAACCCTCTGCGTGCTCGCTCGTTCCTCCCCACCGGCCCCCTCGCCTCGCAAGCTCGGTGAGGGAACCCCGCCGTCGTGGCCCCAGCTTAGACGCACGCTGCCGGCTTCCCCCCGGTCCGGCGATGTGCCAAACGGCAGTCCCAGGGCATTGACCACCGCTATTGCTCCTACAACTACCGGCCCGTCAGGGGAGATATTTTCTAGGGTGAGGGAGGCTGTGCCTACTCCCCCTTTGTAGGTGCCCCGGCCGATTGCTGCTCCGGTGCCGGCGCCGACGTTGCCGCGTTCGACGTCGGCCCCTTCTACTTGCGCGGCGGCGGCGGCCGTTGCCGCGTAGCCCATCGCCTCGCCGGGGCGGGCGGAGAAGTCCCCGCCGCGGCCCAGGTCAAAGATCGCGGCCGCCGGCACGATCGGGACCAGGCCGCCGGTAACGGCGAAGCCGCGGCCGTCCTCCTCGCACCAGCGCTGGGCGCCGTGGGCGGCCGCGAGGCCAAAAGCGCTTCCGCCGGTCAGAACCACGGCATCCACGGTCGAGGTCAGCGTGGTGGGGTCCAGGGCGTCGGTCTCATGTGTTCCCGGGCCGCCGCCGCGAACGTCCACCGAGCCCACTGTCCCGGGCGGCGGGAGGATCACTGTCACCCCGGTCAGCCAGCCGTCGTCGGACTTCTGGACATGACCCACCCGGATCCCGGCGACGTCGGTGATCGACCCTGTTGCTCCCGCTGCTTCCATGGCTCCATTGTGCGCCCTGCCGGCGCGGCGGTGGCGTTAGGGAATCGGGACGGGCACGACGCCGAGCGGCTTGAGTTTAGCCGCTCCCCCGTCGGGTGCCGAGAGGACCCAGATCCCCTTCTCGTGTACGGCGACGGAGTGTTCCCACTGGCAGGAGCGCTTGCCGTCGGTGGTGACAACCGTCCAGTCGTCGTCCAGGACTGCGGTGTCGATGCTGCCGCGGACCAGCATGGGCTCGATCGCGAGGCACAGGCCCGGGCGGATCTTCGGCCCGCGGTGGCTGGTG
The DNA here is from genome assembly GCF_042883665.1 of Arthrobacter sp. NPDC058192. Taxonomy (NCBI): domain Bacteria; kingdom Bacillati; phylum Actinomycetota; class Actinomycetes; order Micrococcales; family Micrococcaceae; genus Arthrobacter; species Arthrobacter sp. NPDC058192. The sequence goes on from NZ_JBHVVJ010000016.1 coordinate 58,608, forward strand.
CGGTAATTGAGCACGTCCGGGGCCATGTGCATCTCGGAGCCGATCCCGTGGCCGACGTAGTCCTCCAGGATCCCCAGCGGCTTGCCGGGCACCGAGGAAACGTAATCGTCCACGGCGTTGCCGACATCGCCCACGAACTTGCCGGTGGCCAGGGCCGCGATGCCACGCCACATGGCTTCCTCGGTGACCTGGGACAGGCGCACGTCCTCGGGATCCGGCGTGCCGACAATGACTGTCCGCGCGGAATCGGAGTGCCAGCCGTCCACGATTGCGCCGCCGTCGATCGAGATGATGTCGCCGTCCGCCAGGACCCGGCCGCCGGGGATGCCGTGCACCACTTCCTCGTTCACCGAGGTGCAGATGGTGGCCGGGAAGCCGTGGTAGCCGAGGAAGTTGGACTTGGCGCCGGCGTCCTGGAGCACTGCCGCGAACACCTCGTCCAGCCGGGCCGTGGTGACGCCGGGTGCAGCGGCGGCGACGGCCGCATCCAGTGCCCGGCTCAGGACCAGTCCGGCCTCGTGCATGGTGCGCATCTGGGCGTTGGTCTTGTATTCAATGCGGGGCTGGCCGAATGCCATCGATACCTCAGTGCTTCGTCTCGCGGCCGGGGCGTGGTTCGTCCCGGGCCTTCACTACGGGTGTGCTGTCCAAGTGTTCTGCTTCTATTCTCCCGCACCGCCGCGGCCGTCCTGGACCGGGCGGCAGGACCGCGGACCGGGGCAGCCGCCGCAGACAACGAAAAGGCGCGTCCCGTACTCGAGGGTACGGGACGCGCCTTTCGGGGAGCACCGGTGCGGATCAGGCGGCTTGGGCCGACTTGATCGCTTCCATGACGCGCTCGGTGACTTCATCGATGCCGCCGATGCCATCGACCTGGGTCAGGATGCCGCGCTCGGCGTACTTCGCCACGACGGGCTCAGTCTGCTCGTGGTAGAGGTCCAGCCGGTGACGGATAACGCCTTCGTTGTCGTCGCTGCGGCCGGTCTCCTTCGCGCGTCCCAGGAGACGCTTGACCAGTTCCTCATCGTCCGCGGTGAGCTGCAGGACGACGTCGAGCTTCTGGTCCCCGTCGGCGAGGATCGAGTCGAGGTAGTCCACCTGCGCCGTGGTGCGGGGGTAGCCGTCGAGCAGGAAGCCTTCCTCGACGTCGTTCTCGCCGAGACGGTCGCGCACCATCTTGTTGGTCACGCTGTCGGGAACGAAGTCGCCGGCGTCCATGTACTTCTTGGCCTCGACGCCCAGCGGCGTCTCACCCTTGACGTTGGCGCGGAAGATGTCCCCCGTGGAGATGGCAACGACGCCGAGGCGTTCGGAAATGCGCTCCGCCTGGGTTCCCTTGCCGGAGCCGGGGGGTCCGATAATCAACATTCTCGTCATCGCAAAAGCCCTTCGTAGTGACGTTGCTGTAGTTGCGCATCAATCTGCTTCACGGTCTCCAGACCGACGCCCACCATGATCAGGATGGAGGTGCCGCCGAACGGGAAGTTCTGGTTCGCGTTGATCAAAACCAGTGCAACCAGCGGGATCAGTGCCACGAAGCCGAGGTAGAAGGCGCCGGGCAGGGTGATCCGGGATAGGACGTACTGAAGATAGTCCGCCGTCGGCTTGCCGGCGCGGATGCCCGGAATGAAGCCGCCATACTTCTTCATGTTGTCCGAGACCTCTTCCGGGTTGAATGTAATCGCAACATAGAAGTAGGTGAAAAACACAATCATGGCGAAATACAGCGCCATGTAGATCGGGTGGTCGCCCTTGGTCAGGTTGTTGTTGATCCACTCAACCCAGGGGGCCATCTGCTCGCCGGCCTTGGGCTGGTTGAACTGTGCGATCAGACCCGGCAGATACAGCATGGACGAGGCGAAGATGACGGGCACGACGCCGGCCATGTTCACCTTGATGGGGATGTAGGTGCTGGTACCGCCGACGGTGCGGCGCCCGATCATGCGCTTGGCGTACTGCACCGGAATCCGGCGCTGGGACTGCTCCACGAAGACCACGAGGGCCACGGTAAGCAGGCCGATGATCAGGACCAGGAAGAACGTGCCGGGACCCTGAGCCTTCCAGATCGCCCCGAGCGAGCCCGGGAAGCCCGCCGCGATGGACGTGAAGATGAGCAGGGACATGCCGTTGCCGACACCCTTCTCCGTGACGAGCTCGCCCATCCACATGATCAGGCCGGTGCCGGCCGTCAAGGTGATGATGATCAGGACCGTGGTGACGATCGAGGTGTCCGGGATGATGGGCAGCTGGCAGTTCGGCAGCAACTGGCCTGAGCGTGCCAGCGACACCAGCGTCGTGGCGTTAAGCAGGCCGAGGGCGATCGTGAGGTAGCGGGTGTACTGGGTCAGCTTCGACTGACCGGACGCCCCCTCCTCGTACAGCTGCTGGAAGCGGGGAATGACCACCCGGAGCAGCTGGACGATGATGCTCGCCGTGATGTACGGCATGATGCCGAGGGCGAAGATTGAGACCTGCAGCAGTGCACCGCCGCTGAACAGGTTGACGAGCTGGTAGATCCCGCCCGAGGTCTGACCGTTCTGCAAGCACTGCTGGACATTCTGGTAGCTCACACCGGGCGAGGGGATGAAAGCACCCAAGCGGAAGATTGTGATGATTCCCAGCGTGAACAACAACTTGCGCCGCAGATCAGGCGTGCGAAAGGCCCGGCCAAATGCGCTAAGCAAGCGTCCTCCTGAGTAATAAGTAAAGTCGTGTGAGACAGGTCAAATTAACCCAACAACCGAGTCTAACGGTTGGATGCGCCCGGCGAACAATCGGTGAGGCCGGGAAATGGAAAAAACTCCCGGCACTGGGGGCCTGAGCCCCCGGTGCCGGGAGTCGCAAACAACGGGCAACCGCCCCGCCGCCTCGTTAGAGGGCGGTGGTGCTTCCGCCTGCTGCGGCAATCTTTTCAGCGGCGCTGGCCGAGAATGCGTGGACGGTGACGTCAACCTTGACGGTGATGTCGCCGGTGCCCAGCACCTTGACGGGCTGGTTCTTGCGAACGGCACCCTTTTCGACCAGGTTCTCCACGGTGACTGCGCCACCTTCCGGGAACAGCTCGTTGAGCTTGTCCAGGTTTACCACCTGGTACTCGACCCGGAACGGGTTCTTGAAGCCGCGCAGCTTCGGCAGGCGCATGTGCAGCGGCAGCTGGCCGCCGGCAAAGCCAGCCTTGATCTGGTAACGGGCCTTCGTACCCTTGGTACCGCGACCGGCGGTCTTACCCTTGGATGCTTCACCACGACCAACACGGGTCTTGGCGGTCTTAGCACCCGGGGCGGGACGCAGGTGGTGAACCTTCAGTGCGTTCTGCTTCTCAGCGGCGCCCTGTGCCTTTTCGGCGGTGTTCTTCTCTGCCATTTACTTCGCCTCCTCTACCTTTACCAGGTGCGGAACCGTGTTGAGCATTCCGACGGTCACGGCGTCGGCGGTGCGGACAACGGTGTGTCCGATCCGCTTCAGGCCGAGGGACCGCAGGGTGTCGCGCTGGTTCTGCTTGCCGCCAATGGCGGACTTGATCTGGGTGATCTCCAACTGAGCGTCGGAGGGAATCAGGTTCTTAGCCATGACTCAGACACCTGCCTTCTGGTTCAAGAGAGCCTTCACCAGTGCCGGCGGAGCGATCTCGTCGAGGGGCAGGCCGCGGCGTGCTGCCACTGCTGCCGGCTCTTCGAGGCGCTTGAGTGCATCAACGGTCGCGTGAACGATGTTGATGGCGTTCGAGGAACCGAGCGACTTGGAGAGGATGTCGTGGATGCCCACGCACTCCAGTACTGCACGGACCGGGCCACCGGCGATAACACCGGTACCGGCGGAAGCCGGACGCAGCATTACGACGCCTGCAGCCGCTTCACCCTGAACACGGTGCGGGATGGTGTTGCCGACGCGGGGAACGCGGAAGAAGGACTTCTTGGCCTCTTCAACGCCCTTCGCGATAGCGGCAGGAACTTCCTTAGCCTTGCCGTAGCCGACGCCGACCATGCCGTTGCCGTCACCGACGACGACGAGGGCGGTGAAGCTGAAGCGACGACCACCCTTGACGACCTTGGAAACGCGGTTGATGGTTACGACGCGCTCTACGAACTGGCTCTTTTCGGCTTCGCGGCCGCCGTCACGGCCACCACGGCCGCCACGGTCGCCACGGCCCTGGCCGCGATCGCCGCGCTCACCACGACGAGCGCCACCACGGCGGTCATCGGTGGTCGCAGGCGCAGCGGTCTCAGTTGCCGGAGCAGCTACAGCTTCAGTCACCTGAATGTCCTTTTCGTTATTTTCGGTCACAGTGCCAGCCCACCTTCACGTGCGCCGTCGGCGACGGCGGCGATCCGGCCGTGGTACTTGTTACCACCGCGGTCGAAGACTACTGCTTCGATACCGGCAGCCTTGGCACGCTCGGCGACCAGTTCGCCAACGCGCTTGGCCTTGGCGGTCTTGTCACCGTCGAATGCACGAAGGTCGGCTTCCAGAGTGGAGGCGCTTGCCACGGTCAGGCCCTTGGTGTCATCGACAACCTGGACGAATACGTGACGTGCGGAGCGGTTGACGACCAGACGAGGGCGTACAGCCGTGCCGGAGATGCGCTTGCGGATACGAAGCTGGCGGCGGCTGCGCTGGGCAGACTTGCTCTTGTTCGTACGCTTCTTGTTAATTGCGATCGCCATGGTTACTTACCAGCCTTTCCGACCTTGCGGCGGATGACTTCGCCTGCGTAACGGATGCCCTTGCCCTTGTAGGGGTCCGGCTTCCGCAGCTTGCGAATGTTGGCAGCAACCTCGCCGACCTGCTGCTTGGAGATGCCTGAAACAGAGAGCTTGGTCGGGGTCTCAACTGCAAAGGTGATGCCGTTCGGTGCCGAGACGTTGACCGGGTGGCTGTAGCCCAGAGCGAACTCCAGGTCCGAACCCTTGGCCTGGACGCGGTAACCGGTACCGACAATCTCAAGCTTCTTCTCGTAGCCTGCGGTGACGCCCTCGATCATGTTGGCGATCAGGGTGCGTGTCAGGCCGTGCAGCGAACGTGAGGCGCGCTCGTCGTTCGGGCGGGCGACAGTCAGGGTGCCATCTTCCAGGGAAACCTCGATCGGGCTGGCCACAGTGTGGCTCAGCTCGCCTTTGGAACCCTTGACGCTGACGACAGAGCCGTCAACCTTGACCTCAACGCCGGCAGGAACGGTGATGGGGAGACGTCCAATACGTGACATTATTCTCTTCCTTTCCCGTTACCAGACGTAAGCGAGGACTTCGCCGCCCACGCCCTTCTTGCCGGCCTGCTTGTCAGTCAGGAGGCCGGAAGAGGTGGACAGGATTGCGACACCCAGGCCACCGAGCACGTGCGGCAGGTTGGTGGACTTTGCGTAAACGCGCAGTCCCGGCTTGGAAATACGACGAACGCCAGCGATGGAACGCTCGCGGTTCGGACCGAACTTGAGCTCGATGGTCAGCTTCTTGCCGACCTCCGCGTCTTCTTCCTTCCAGGAGGCGATGAAGCCTTCGGCCTTCAGGATGTCGGCAACGCGTGCCTTGAGCTTGCTGTACGGCATGCTCACGGTGTCGTGGTATGCCGAGTTAGCGTTGCGCAGACGCGTAAGCATATCTGCGACAGGATCTGTCATAGTCATTTGGGCTCTTGCCCTTCCTCATAACGGTTTCCGCCGCACTCTCTTCCCGAATAAATTCAGGCGGGAGCGCAGCCGGACCTTTTATGTAGCTAGATTAGTCTTCGGTCTTGAACGGGAAGCCAAGCGCCTTGAGCAGCGCGCGGCCTTCGTCGTCAGTCTTGGCAGTGGTCACGACAGTGATGTCCATGCCGCGTACGCGGTCGATGGAATCCTGGTCGATTTCGTGGAACATAACCTGCTCGGTCAGACCGAAGGTGTAGTTGCCGTTGCCGTCGAACTGCTTGCCGCTGAGGCCGCGGAAGTCGCGGATACGGGGCAGTGCCAGCGTGACCAGACGGTCCAGGAATTCCCACATGCGGTCGCCACGCAGGGTCGCGTGTGCACCGATCGGCATGCCTTCGCGCAGCTTGAACTGTGCGATCGACTTGCGGGCCTTGGTTACCTGGGGCTTCTGGCCGGTGATCAGGGTCAGATCGCGGACAGCGCCGTCGATCAGCTTGGAGTCCTTGGCGGCATCTCCAACACCCATGTTCACAACGACCTTGACCAGGCGGGGAACCTGGTTGACGTTCTGGTACTTGAATTCCTCAGTCAGCGTGTTCTTGATGGAATCGGCGTACTTGGTCTTCAGACGAGGAACGATCTTGCCTGCCGGAGTCTCGAGAGTCTCAGTCATTAGATGTCCTTCCCGGAGCTCTTGGCCACGCGGACGCGCACTTCACGCTTCACGCCATCGCGCTCAACGGTTTCGGTGCGGAACCCGACGCGGGTGGGCTTCTTCGTGGACGGGTCAACCAGAGCCACGTTGGAGATGTGGATTGAAGCCTCTACGACCTCGATGCCACCGGTCTTGGTGCCGCGCTGCGACTGACCGACCTTGGTGTGCTTGGTGACGCGGTTGATGCCTTCGACCAGCACGCGGTTGGTCTCGGGGAACACGCGCAGAACCTTGCCCTGCTTGCCACGGTCGCCGCCGCGCTCAGCCTTGGCGCCAGTGATGACCTGAACCAGGTCACCCTTCTTGATCTTAGCCATGGACTAGAGCACCTCCGGAGCCAGAGAAACGATCTTCATGAACTTCTTGTCGCGAAGTTCACGACCAACCGGTCCGAAGATACGGGTACCGCGGGGGTCACCGTCGTTCTTCAGGATGACGGCTGCGTTCTCGTCAAACTTGATGTAGGAACCATCCGCACGGCGGCGTTCCTTCTTGGTACGGACGATGACAGCCTTGACGACGTCGCCCTTCTTTACGTTGCCGCCCGGAATTGCATCCTTGACGGTAGCGACGATCACGTCGCCAATGCCTGCGTAGCGACGGCCAGATCCACCGAGAACGCGAATGGTAAGGATTTCCTTAGCACCCGTGTTGTCGGCGACCTTGAGTCGCGACTCCTGCTGAATCACTATTTACTCCTTGCGTCGCGCTGGTTCTCAGACCGAAAATCTTCCTACGGAATGAGCCTTGCGGAACGGTTGATCGGGGTGTCTCTTGACCTGCCTGGATTTTGCCAGACCAGGCCTAAACTCCCGTGCCAGCAACATTTGCTTCCCAGGCGGATCCCGACGGATCGGGGCGCAAGGGGGCACTATGCCGTGGCACGATTGTTTACGAGGTTGATGATGGCGCGCAAAAGGCGCCATACAAACTCAAAATCTTAGCACGTTTCCGCCGTATCCCCATATCACAGCCCGGCGGCAGGAGCGCACCCACCCGGCGGACGCTCCCTCACGTCCGGCAGGCGTTCCGGCGACGCTCCCTCACATCCTGCAGGCGTTCCGGCGACGCTCCCTCACTTCCTGCGCGCGCTCCCCCAATGCTCCCGCACGTCCTGCGGGGCTTCATGCAGGACTGCTCGAGCGTCATCGGGAAGCAGCCGAAAGTGAGGGAGCGACCGTAAATTGCGCGCCGCAAGTGAGGGAGCGTCGGGATAAGGCGACGACGGCGGCACGCAGGACAGTCTTTTGGCCCGCCGGCAGCGGCAGCGAGACCGCCAGCCACCGCCCCGTTAACGCGGAAGCCCCCGCTCCCCCAAAGGGGAACGAGGGCTTCTGCTGTATCACCGGGCAGCAGGGCTGCAGGTGTTACTTGGCCTTTTCGAGGATCTCGACCAGGCGCCACCGCTTGGTAGCGGACAGCGGGCGGGTCTCGGCGAGGAGCACGAGGTCGCCGATGCCGGCGCTGTTCTCTTCGTCGTGAGCCTTGATCTTGGCGTTGCGGCGGATGACCTTGCCGTAGAGGGCGTGCTTCACGCGGTCTTCGACCTGGACAACGATGGTCTTTTCCATCTTGTCCGAGACGACGTAGCCGCGCTTCGTCTTACGGTAACCGCGCTCGTCAGCCTGGGCTGCGCCGGAAACAGTTTCCGTCACGTTCTCGTCCTTTTCACTCACTTGGCATCCTCCTCGGCTTCAACCGTTTCAGCCTTGTCGGCCTTCTTGGCTGCAGCCTTCTTGGACTTCTTTTCTTCCTTGGCTTCCACAACCGGTGCGGCAACCTCGGCACGAATGCCCAGCTCGCGCTCACGGAGAACGGTGTAGATGCGGGCGATGTCCTTCTTTACCGCGCGCAGACGACCGTGGTTCTCCAGCTGACCGGTGGCGGACTGGAAACGCAGGTTGAACAGCTCTTCCTTGGCCTTGCGGAGTTCTTCAACGAGACGCTCGTTGTCGAAACCGTCCAGCTGTGCGGATGCAAGTTCCTTGGATCCTACTGCCATTTCTACTCACCACCTTCGCGACGCACAATGCGTGCCTTCAACGGCAGCTTGTGGATTGCCAGGCGCAGGGCCTCGCGAGCTACCTCTTCACTGACACCGGAGAGTTCGAAGAGAACCCGGCCCGGCTTGACGTTTGAGACCCACCATTCCGGAGAACCCTTACCGGAACCCATGCGGGTTTCGGCAGGCTTCTTCGTCAGCGGACGGTCCGGGTAGATGTTGATCCAGACCTTTCCGCCACGCTTGATGTGGCGGGTCATCGCGATACGGGCAGATTCGATCTGACGGTTCGTGACGTAGGCCGGGCTCAGAGCCTGGATGCCCCACTCACCGAAGGAGACCTGGGTGCCGCCCGTAGCAGCGCCGGAACGACCCGGGTGGTGCTGCTTACGGTGCTTGACTCGACGTGGGATAAGCATTTAAGCCTGTCCTCCTTCTGCTGCCTGTGCCGGTGCGGCAGAAGCTGCTTCAGCTGCCGGAGCTTCGGCAGCAGCAGGTGCTGCGTCAGCTGCGGGGCGTTCGGTACGACGGCGGCGGTCACCACGGTCGGCGCCACCCGGGCGGCCCGGGCGGTCGCCGGCACGGCCGCGGGACGGAGCAGCAGCTGCCTGCTGAGCCAGTTCCTTGGCGGTGACGTCGCCCTTGTAGATCCAGACCTTCACGCCGATGCGGCCGAAGGTGGTCTTGGCCTCGTAGAAGCCGTAGTCGATGTTCGCACGCAGGGTGTGCAGGGGCACACGGCCTTCGCGGTAGAACTCCGAGCGGGACATTTCTGCGCCGCCCAGTCGACCCGAGCAAGCGATACGGATGCCCTTGGCACCGGCACGCTGTGCGGACTGCATGGCCTTCTTCATCGCGCGGCGGAAAGCCACGCGGGAAGTCAGCTGCTCTGCAACGCCCTGGGCGACAAGCTGTGCTTCCATCTCGGGGTTCTTGACCTCGAGGATGTTCAGCTGGACCTGCTTGCCGGTGAGCTTTTCGAGCTCGCCGCGGATGCGGTCTGCTTCAGCGCCGCGGCGGCCGATAACGATGCCCGGACGTGCCGTGTGGATATCCACGCGGACACGGTCGCGGGTGCGCTCGATTTCGACCTTGGCGATACCGGCGCGCTCCATGCCCGTGGACATGAGCTGGCGGATGCGGATGTCTTCGCGAACGAAGTCCTTGTACCGCTGGCCGGACTTGGTGCTGTCAGCAAACCAGTGCGATACGTGATCGGTGGTGATGCCGAGTCGGAACCCGTGCGGGTTAACTTTCTGTCCCACTTAGCGAGCCTCCTCTTTCTCCGGGGTAGCGACTACCACGGTGATGTGGCTCGTGCGCTTCTTGATCTGAAATGCACGACCCTGGGCACGCGGCTGGAACCGCTTCATGGTCGGGCCTTCATCAACAAACGCTTCGCTGATGATGAGGTCACCTTCGTCAAACGCCACGCCGTCGCGGTCCGCGAGGACCCGGGCGTTGGAGATTGCCGACTGAACTACCTTGAATACCGGCTCCGAAGCTGCCTGCGGGGCAAACTTCAGAATTGCCAGAGCCTCATTCGCTTGCTTACCACGAACAAGGTTGACGACGCGCCGGGCCTTCATAGGCGTTACGCGGATGTGACGCGCAATTGCCTTGGCTTCCATTGCTTTCCTTCTCTCGTCTTTGACGTAAGTGCAGGCGCCTAGCGGCGCTTGCCCTTACGGTCGTCCTTGACATGGCCGCGGAATGTCCGCGTGGGAGCGAATTCGCCGAGCTTGTGCCCGACCATCGACTCAGTGACAAACACCGGGATGTGCTTGCGTCCGTCGTGCACGGCGATCGTGTGGCCGAGCATGTCGGGGACGATCATCGAACGGCGGGACCAGGTCTTGATGACGTTCTTGGTGCCCTTTTCGTTTTCCCTGGCTACCTTCACAAAGAGGTGCTGGTCAACGAAAGGACCTTTTTTCAGGCTGCGTGGCATGTGTCCAGGCTCCTATCGCTTGTTCTTGCCAGTACGACGGCGACGCACAATAAGGTTGTCGCTCTCTTTGTTGGGGCGGCGGGTACGGCCTTCAGGCTTACCGTTGGGGTTGACCGGGTGACGACCACCGGAGGTCTTGCCTTCACCACCACCGTGCGGGTGGTCAACCGGGTTCATGGCGACACCACGGACGGTCGGGCGGACGCCCTTCCACCGCATACGGCCGGCCTTGCCCCAGTTGATGTTCGACTGCTCAGCGTTGCCGACCTCGCCGACGGTTGCGCGGCAGCGCACGTCAACGTTGCGGATTTCGCCGGAGGGCAGACGCAGCTGGGCGAAACGGCCTTCCTTGGCGACGAGCTGAACGGAAGCGCCAGCGGAACGGGCCATCTTGGCGCCGCCACCCGGACGCAGTTCAACTGCGTGGATAACGGTACCGACGGGGATGTTGCGCAGCGGCAGGTTGTTGCCGGGCTTGATGTCAGCGTCGGCGCCGGCCTCTACGAAGTCACCCTGGGACAGCTTGTTCGGGGCGATGATGTAACGCTTGGTGCCATCAACGTAGTGCAGCAGTGCGATGCGAGCCGTACGGTTCGGGTCGTACTCGATTTCGGCAACGCGGGCGTTGACGCCGTCCTTGTCGTGGCGACGGAAGTCGATCAGACGGTACTGGCGCTTGTGGCCACCACCCTTGTGACGGGTCGTGATCTTACCGGTGTTGTTACGGCCACCCTTTTTCGGGAGGGGACGTACCAACGACTTTTCCGGCGTCGACCGCGTGATTTCAGTGAAGTCCGCTACGCTCGAGCCACGACGGCCCGGGGTAGTCGGCTTGTATTTACGGATTCCCATAATTTATTTCCTCGTTAAAGTGGTCTCCGCTTAGGAAAGCGGACCGCCGAAGATGTCGATAGTGCCTTCTTTGAGGCTCACAATGGCACGCTTGGTGCTCTTGCGGGTGCCCCAGCCGAATTTGGTGCGCTTGCGCTTACCGGCACGGTTGATGGTGTTGATCGATTCGACCTTGACGGAGAAGATCTTCTCCACGGCCAGCTTGATCTCGGTCTTGTTCGAGCGGGGGTCCACCAGGAAGGTGTACTTGCCCTCGTCGATCAGGCCGTAGCTCTTTTCCGAGACGACGGGTGCAAGCACGACGTCGCGCGGGTCTTTGATGGTGGCTGCACTCACTTGGCATCCTCCTCGTTCTTTGCAGCCTTGTCAGCAACGAATGCTTCGTAGGCAGCCTTGGTGAAGACTACGTCGTCGGAAACGAGAACGTCGTAGGTGTTCAGCTGGTCTGCGTACAGAACGTGAACTTCCTCGAGGTTGCGCACGGACAGTGCAGCAACGTCGTTGGCGCGCTCAATGACAACGAGCAGGTTCTTGCGCTCGGAAACTCCGCGCAGGGTTGCCAGTGCTTCCTTGGAGGACGGCTTGGAGCCGGCAACCAGTTCAGCAACGACGTGGACGCGGCCGTTGCGGGCGCGGTCCGAGAGTGCGCCGCGCAGTGCAGCAGCAATCATCTTCTTGGGGGTGCGCTGGCTGTAGTCACGCGGCGTGGGGCCGTGGACAACGCCACCACCGGTCATGTGAGGAGCACGGATGGAACCCTGACGGGCGCGGCCGGTGCCCTTCTGCTTGAACGGCTTGCGACCTGCACCGGAAACCTCGGCGCGGGTCTTGGTCTTGTGGGTACCCTGGCGAGCAGCAGCGAGCTGGGCAACGACAACCTGGTGCAGCAGCGGCACGTTGGTCTGTACGTCGAAGATCTCTGCAGGCAGGTCAACCTTGACAGTGCTAGTCATTGAACTAGGCTCCCTTCACGGCGGTGCGTACGAGTACGACCTGGCCGCGGGCACCGGGAACGGCGCCCTTGATAAGGAGCAGCGACTTCTCGACGTCAACCGCGTGGACCGTGAGGTTCAGCGTGGTGTGACGAACGGCGCCCATGCGGCCGGCCATTTTCATGCCCTTGAAGACGCGGCTCGGGGTGGATGCTCCACCGATAGAACCGGGCTTACGGTGGTTCTTGTGGGCACCGTGGGAAGCTCCAACGCCGTGGAAGCCGTGACGCTTCATAACACCGGCGAAGCCCTTACCCTTGGTGGTGCCAACGACGTCGATCTTCTGGCCGGCTTCGAAGAGCTCTACGGAGAGCTCCTGGCCCAGCTCGTAAGAGTCAGCATCTGCAGTGCGCAGTTCTACGACGTGGCGGCGAGGCGTGACGCCTGCCTTTTCAAAGTGACCAGCCAGCGGCTTGGTGACCTTGCGGGGATCGATCTGGCCGTAGCCGATCTGAACGGCGACATAGCCATCAGTGTCTGCATTGCGCAGCTGAGTGATGACGTTTGAGTCTGCCTGGACCACAGTGACGGGGATGAGCTTGTTGTTCTCGTCCCAGACCTGGGTCATGCCGAGCTTCGTGCCCAGCAGGCCCTTTACGTTACGGGTTGCGGTCATAGTCTCTCAGCACCTCCCTACAGCTTGATTTCGATGTTCACGTCGGCCGGCAGGTCGAGACGCATGAGCGAGTCAACAGCCTTGGGCGTGGGGTCGATGATGTCGATCAGACGCTTGTGCGTGCGCATTTCGAAGTGCTCGCGGCTGTCCTTGTACTTGTGCGGAGAGCGGATAACGCAGTACACGTTCTTCTCCGTCGGCAGCGGCACGGGGCCCACTACCGTTGCGCCTGCGCGCGTGACCGTCTCAACGATCTTCCGTGCTGAAACGTCAATGACCTCGTGGTCGTATGACTTCAGCCGGATGCGGATTTTTTGTCCCGCCATGTCGCCTGACTCTCTTTCAGTCTGTGCTTCCCCTGTTTGGGGCTGCCCTGTTTACTTGCGTGTTGCATGTGGCTGCCGAAGCATTTGAAGTCGTAACTACCACCCGCCGCACAAGCTGAATCCGGGAAACCCCGGGTTCCTCAACCTGCCGACGTAACCGACCCCCGCGGTCGGGCGTGTCGCACAATTTCGCACGTGCGCGCCCGCGATTCCGGAGGGAGTGGGTTATGTTTGGTCTCTTACCTGGACCCTGGCATCCGGCATTATCCGGATCGGGACGCGAAAGAGCGCTTGAACAACTCATCTAGTATGCCGGAATTTACGGGCAGAAGCGAATCAGCCCCTTGAAGCGGCCGGCCCGGCATTGTCCTGCGCCGCCCTCGCATGGATGATAGGGCCATGACTGTGCAGGATGCTGTGGCAGTTCAGGCCCTCGCCGCGCGCCTGAGTCCCGGGTTCACCCTGGGAGTTGCCTCCGCGGCCTTCCAGATCGAGGGGAGCCTGAAGGCCGGCGGCCGCGGGCCGTCCGGGTGGGACGCGTTTGCGGAGAAGCCGGGGAACATCCTGCACGGGCACTCCCCCGCCGTCGCCTGCGACCACTACAACCGCGCGGCCGAAGACGTCGGGCTCATGCGCGAACTCGGGATTGACTCCTACCGGTTCTCGATCTCCTGGCCCCGGATCCAGCCGGAGGGCACCGGCCGCTTCAACGCGGCGGGCTTGGACTTCTACGACCGCCTGATCGACCGGCTGCTCGCCGCCGGCATCTCCCCCATGGCCACCTTGTACCACTGGGACACCCCGCTCCCCCTCGAACACCGGGGCGGCTGGATGAGCCGTTCGACGGCGGAACGGTTCGCCGAGTACTGCGCCGCCGCCGCCAAGCGGTTCGGCGACCGGGTCGCGCAGTGGGTCACCCTGAACGAACCGGCTTCGGTCACCCTCAACGGCTACGCCCTGGGCGTCCACGCACCGGGGCGCGGCCTGCTCTTCGACGCCCTGCCCTCGGTGCACCATCAGCTGCTGGGCCACGGCCTGGCCGTGCAGGCGTTGCGGGCGGCAGGTGTCAACGGCGCCGTCGGCGTCACGAACCTGCACGCCCCGGTCCGGCCGGCGTCAGGTTCACTGGCCGACCGGCTGCTCGCCAGGATGTTCGATCTCGTCCTGAACCGCTTCTACGCGGACCCGATCCTCCTGGGCCGCTTTCCCCGGCCGCCGCTGATCGCCCGGCCGTGGTTCCGCTCCCTGGGCAGAGTCACCGATGCGGACCTGGCCACCATCCACCAGCCGCTGGACTTCTACGGCCTGAACTACTACTACCCGGTCAAGGTCGCCGCCGGGCGCCGCGCCGACAGCCCCACCGGCAAAACGGAGGCCATGCTGAAAGTGCCGTTCCATTTCGCCACTTTCCCCGAATACGAGCTCACGGGGTTCGGCTGGCCGGTCGCTCCGGACCACCTCGGGATCCTGCTCCGCGAGATGAAGGACCGCTATGGCGAGTCGCTGCCGCCGCTGTACATCACCGAGAGCGGGGCGAGCTTCCCCGAACCGGACCACGTCTCCGGCCCTATCCCCGACGCGGAGCGGATCAGCTACCTCGCCGCCCACCTCGGCCAGGCGGTGGAGGCCACCTCCCCCGGCGGCATCGCGCACGACGTCGACCTGCTCGGCTACTACGTCTGGACCCTAATGGACAATTTTGAATGGGCGGCCGGATACTCCCAGCGCTTCGGCCTGGTGCACGTGGACTTCACCACGCTGCAGCGCACCCCGAAGGATTCGTACTACTGGTACCAGGCGCTGGCGAGGGCCCGGAAGCGGCGGCGGAGCTGACGTGCCCGGCCGCTGCCGTGCCGCAGGCGGCTACTGGTCGCGTTTTGCCCGATTGATGCGCTTGGCGCGCTCGATCTCCTGGCGGAAGTTTTTCTTCACCCAAAAGAAAACGACCACTGCGGCGACGACGAGCAGCAGAAAAATGAACCAGCCCATGGTGAGCTCCTTTCCCCTATCTGCAAAGGTAGCAGGAAGTTAAACGAAAGGGCCCCGCTGCAGGTGCAGCGGGGCCCTTCCTGAGTTTTCCGTGGCCGTCAGGCGGCCAGGATAACCGTGATCAGCAAGTACTACTTGATGATCTTGGTGACGCGTCCCGAACCAACGGTGCGGCCGCCTTCGCGGATAGCGAAGCCGAGGCCCTCTTCCATTGCGATCGGCTGGATGAGCGCAACGGTCATCTCAGTGTTGTCGCCGGGCATAACCATTTCCGTGCCTTCCGGCAGGGTGATAACGCCGGTGACGTCCGTGGTGCGGAAGTAGAACTGCGGGCGGTAGTTGGAGTAGAACGGGTTGTGACGTCCGCCTTCGTCCTTGGAGAGGATGTAGACGTTAGCCTCGAAGTCGGTGTGCGGGGTGATGGAACCCGGCTTGACGACAACCTGGCCACGCTCGACATCGTCGCGCTTCAGACCGCGGAGCAGGAGGCCACAGTTCTCGCCGGCCCATGCTTCGTCGAGCTGCTTGTGGAACATCTCGATACCGGTAACCGTGGTCTTCTGGACCGGGCGGATGCCGACGATCTCGACCTCGGAGTTGATGGCGAGGGTTCCACGCTCGGCGCGGCCCGTAACAACGGTGCCACGGCCGGTGATCGTGAAGACGTCTTCGATCGGCATCAGGAACGGCTTGTCGCGGTCACGTACGGGGTCCGGAACGGACTCGTCGACAGCAGCCATCAGGTCCTCAACGGACTTGACCCAAACCGGGTCGCCTTCCAGAGCCTTCAGGCCCGAAACGCGGACAACCGGAGCTTCGTCGCCGTCGAAGCCCTGCGAGCTGAGCAGCTCACGAACTTCCATTTCGACGAGGTCGAGGAGTTCCTCGTCGTCGACCATGTCAGCCTTGTTCAGCGCGACCAGCAGGTAGGGAACACCAACCTGGCGGGCGAGCAGAACGTGCTCACGGGTCTGAGCCATCGGGCCGTCAGTGGCCGCAACCACGAGGATTGCACCGTCCATCTGGGCTGCACCGGTGATCATGTTCTTGATGTAGTCAGCGTGACCCGGAGCGTCTACGTGTGCGTAGTGGCGCTTCTCGGTCTGGTACTCAACGTGGGAGATGTTGATGGTAATGCCGCGCTGACGCTCTTCGGGAGCAGAGTCGATCGACGCGAAGTCACGCTTCTCGTTGAGAGTCGGGTACTTGTCGTACAGCACCTTGGAAATGGCGGCCGTCAGCGTCGTCTTACCGTGGTCAACGTGACCAATGGTACCGATGTTAACGTGCGGCTTAGTCCGCTCGAACTTTGCCTTTGCCACAGGTTCCTCCTAGAACGTTTTCAAATGACTTACCCTTCGACCGCGCTTGTCGCGGCAGAAACTCCAGTAAGTCTACTTGGGGGGCTTTGGATTGGTGAAATTGCAGATTCAGGTACTAATGCTAGTGCCTAGAGCCTGTTCGTGCAGGCGGCCTGGCTCCGGCCTGGCCGGATTACAGCTGACCGGAGTCCGGCCACTTGCACCAGATGAGTCTCCGCTGGCGGAAACGCATCCGAGTTTTTGCTGCTGCGATGCGTCCTGAGGACTACTCGCCGCGGCTCTTCTGGATGATCTCGTCGGCAACTGCCTTCGGGACCTCGGCGTAGCTGTTGAACGTCATGGAGTACACAGCGCGGCCCTGGGTCTTCGAGCGCAGGTCACCGATGTAGCCGAACATGCCGGACAGCGGAACGTGCGCGCGAATGACCTTGACGCCCTGGGCATCTTCCATGGACTGCATCTGGCCACGGCGGGAGTTGAGGTCACCGATAACTTCACCCATGTATTCCTCAGGGGTGCGGACCTCGACATCCATCAGCGGTTCGAGCAGGACAGGGTTCGCCTTGCGTGCGGCTTCCTTGAAAGCCATACGGCCGGCGATCTTGAACGCCATTTCCGAGGAGTCAACATCGTGGTAGGCGCCATCGATCAGCGTCGCCTTGATGCCGACAACCGGGTAACCGGCCAGGACGCCGTCGTTCAGCGCATCCTGGATACCCGCGTCAACGGACGGGATGTATTCGCGCGGAACGCGGCCACCGGTGACCTTGTTCTCGAACTCGTACAGCTCGCCTTCGGCGGTGTCCAGCGGCTCGATCGCAATCTGGATCTTTGCGAACTGGCCCGAACCACCGGTCTGCTTCTTGTGCGTGTAGTCGTGACGCTCTACAGTCCGCTTGATGGTCTCGCGGTAAGCAACCTGCGGCTTGCCAACGTTGGCCTCGACCTTGAATTCGCGGCGCATGCGGTCCACCAGGATGTCCAAGTGGAGCTCGCCCATGCCGGCGATGATGGTCTGGCCGGTGTCTTCGTTGAGGGAGACCTGGAAGGTCGGGTCCTCAGCGGAGAGCTTCTGGATGGCCGTGGAGAGCTTCTCCTGGTCACCCTTGGTGTTCGGCTCGATGGCAACCGAGATCACGGGCTCCGGGAAGCTCATGGACTCGAGGACGATCTGGTTGGACGAATCGCACAGGGTATCACCGGTGGTGGTGTCCTTCAGGCCGATCGCTGCGTAGATGTGGCCGGCGGTAGCGCCCTCAACGGGCATTTCCTTGTTGGCGTGCATCTGGAACAGCTTGCCGATGCGCTCCTTCTTGCCCTTGGTGGAGTTGACCACCTGCGCGCCTGCTTCCACGTGACCGGAGTACACGCGGATGAAGGTGAGCTGGCCGAAGAAGGGGTGTGCGGCGATCTTGAAGGCCAGCGCGGAGAACGGCTCTTCAGAGGAAGGCTTGCGGGTCAGTTCCTTCTCTTCGTCGCGGGGATCGTGACCGATCATCGGCGGGACGTCGAGCGGGTTCGGCAGGTAGTCAACCACTGCGTCGAGCATCGGCTGGACACCGCGGTTCTTGAAGGCAGAACCACAGAAGACCGGGTAGAGCTCGGAGTTGATCGTCATCTTGCGGATGCCGGCCTTGAGCTCATCGATGGTGATCTCTTCGCCCTCGAGGTACTTCTCCATGAGTTCCTCGGAGGACTCTGCAACGGTCTCAACGAGCGTTGCGCGGTACTCTTCAGCCTTTTCCTTGAGGTCAGCCGGGATCTCGCGGATCTCGTACTTGGCACCCATGGTGACGTCACCCTTGGCGTCGCCGGGCCAAACCAGCGAACGCATGTAGAGGAGGTCGACGACGCCGATGAAGTCGTTCTCGGCGCCGATCGGCAGCTGCATGACGAGCGGCTTGGCACCGAGACGGCCGACGATGGTGTCGACGGTGAAGTAGAAGTCAGCGCCGAGCTTGTCCATCTTGTTGACGAAGCAGATGCGCGGAACGTTGTACTTGTCCGCCTGGCGCCAGACAGTCTCGGACTGCGGCTCCACGCCTTCCTTGCCGTCGAACACAGCGACTGCGCCGTCGAGGACGCGCAGGGAGCGCTCAACCTCGACCGTGAAGTCAACGTGGCCGGGGGTGTCAATGATGTTGATCTGGTTGTTTTCCCAGAAGCAGGTCACGGCGGCAGACGTGATGGTGATGCCGCGTTCCTTTTCCTGTTCCATCCAGTCAGTCGTCGAAGCGCCGTCGTGCGTTTCGCCGATCTTGTGGTTCACACCCGTGTAGAACAGGATGCGCTCGGTAGTGGTGGTCTTGCCGGCATCAATGTGGGCCATGATGCCGATGTTGCGGACCTTGCTAAGGTCGGTAAGCACGTCCTGTGCCACGGTGTCTCCCTTTCGGATGGACTGCACGTTCGCCGCCGGCTCAGTCGAGCCGGCGGCGTCCGGGAAGTATTACCAGCGGTAGTGTGCGAAGGCCTTGTTGGACTCGGCCATCTTGTGGGTGTCTTCGCGACGCTTCACAGCGGCACCGAGACCGTTGGAGGCATCCAGAATCTCGTTCTGGAGGCGCTCGGTCATCGTCTTTTCGCGGCGGGCCTTGGAGTAGCCGACCAGCCAACGCAGAGCGAGGGCAGTGGAGCGGCCGGGCTTGACCTCAACCGGAACCTGGTAGGTGGCGCCACCAACGCGGCGGGAGCGAACCTCAAGCGAGGGCTTGACATTGTCCATGGCCTTCTTGAGGGCTGCAACGGGGTCGCCGCCGGACTTGGCGCGAGCACCTTCGAGGGCACCGTAAACGATGCGCTCTGCAGTGGACTTCTTGCCGTCAACCAGCACCTTGTTGATGAGCTGGGTGACCAGCGGGGAGCCGTAAACGGGATCTAGAACGAGCGGCCGCTTGGGGGCCGGACCCTTGCGAGGCATATTACTTCTTCTCCATCTTTGCGCCGTAGCGGCTGCGGGCCTGCTTACGGTTCTTGACACCCTGGGTATCGAGGGCGCCACGGACGATCTTGTAGCGGACACCCGGGAGGTCCTTCACACGGCCGCCGCGGACGAGCACAATGGAGTGCTCCTGCAGGTTGTGGCCTACACCGGGGATGTAAGCGGTGACTTCAATGCCACCGTTGAGGCGCACACGTGCAACCTTACGCAGAGCCGAGTTCGGCTTCTTCGGGGTGGTCGTGTAAACGCGGGTGCAAACACCGCGGCGCATCGGGCTGCCCTTAAGCGCGGGGGCCTTGGTCTTGGAGACCTTAGGCGTGCGGCCCTTGCGGACCAGCTGGTTAATCGTAGGCACTCTCGTGTTCTCCGTTTTATCCGGAGCGGCCGTTGGCGGCCGCTCTCTTGTCGCTGCGCCTCGCCGCCCGAGCTTTGAAGTTCTCTCCAGAGCAGCTGAGGCGAAGCCTTAATAGTCGGACCGCACGCCGGGGCTCAAGGACTTTCGATCCCGAACCGCCCCTAGGCATGCGAAAATGTGGCATACGTTGCACAAGAACCCTGCAAACCGGAAACGTCGTCCTGGTCATATCTTTCAGCTGCAAGCTGTCTGACTAAAACCGGCGCACTCATCCACTGCCACAATAACAATTAGTCTCAAGTCTAACACGGACGGGCCCCAGCCCTTAATCGGGGCCCCTCTCCCCAACTAGAAGGCCCCGTTCCCACCAGGGGTGGGAACGGGGCCTCTCATTCACTCAGCTAACGGTTAGCGGAAGTCGCTGCCGAGATCGTAGTCATCCAGCGGGATGGCGTGGAACTCGGGAGCTCCGTCGCCACCCAGGGTGTCGTAGGAGAAGTCACTGAATGCGCTGGGGCCGGTGAACAGGTTGGCCTTTGCTTCTTCAGTGGGCTCCACGGTGACCTCGGTGTAGCGCGGCAGACCAGTGCCGGCCGGGATGAGCTTACCGATGATGACGTTTTCCTTGAGGCCGAGCAGCGGATCACTCTTGCCTTCCATGGCCGCCTGCGTCAGGACGCGGGTGGTCTCCTGGAAGGAAGCTGCGGACAGCCAGGACTCGGTCGCCAGGGACGCCTTGGTGATGCCCATGAGCTCGGGACGGCCGGAGGCCGGCGCCTTGCCCTCGGACACAACGCGGCGGTTGGCATCTTCGAAGCGGCTGCGTTCGGCAAGCTCGCCGGGCAGCAGGTCCGAATCACCGGACTCGATGACCGTGACGCGGCGCAGCATCTGGCGGACGATAACCTCGACATGCTTGTCGTGGATACCGATGCCCTGGCTGCGGTACACGCCCTGGACCTCGTCCACCAGGAACTTCTGCGCGGCACGGGGACCCATGATGCGCAGCACCTGCTTGGGGTCGACCGGGCCGTTGATGAGCTTCTGGCCGACGCTGACGTGATCGCCGTCTTCGATGAGCAGACGCGAACGGCGCAGCACCGGGTAGGCGATCTCTTCGGATCCGTCGTCCGGGGTGATCACCAGGCGCATCTGCCGCTCGGTCTCCTCGATGGCGATGCGGCCGGCTGCTTCAGCAATCGGTGCAACACCCTTCGGAGTACGGGCTTCGAAGAGCTCCTGGATACGGGGCAGACCCTGGGTGATGTCGTCGCCGCCGCCGGCGGACACTGCACCACCGGTGTGGAACGTACGCATGGTCAGCTGGGTACCCGGCTCACCGATCGACTGTGCCGCGATGATGCCCACGGCTTCGCCGATGTCGACGGTCTTCCCCGTGGCCAGCGAACGGCCGTAGCACAGGGCGCAGGTGCCGACGCTGGACTCACACGTTAGCACGGAGCGGACCTTGACCTCGGTGATGCCGGCTGCGAACAGTTCGGCAATGACGACGTCGCCGCAGTCGGTGCCGGCTGCTGCCAGGACCTTGCCCGAGGCGTCGACGACGTCCACGGCCAGGGTGCGGGCGTACGCACTGTTCTCGACGTTCTCGTCCAGGACGAGCTCGCCGTTGGCGTCTGCGACGGCGATCGCGGTCATCAGGCCGCGCTCGGTGCCGCAGTCCTCTTCGCGGACGATGACGTCCTGCGAAACGTCCACCAGACGACGGGTCAGGTAACCCGAGTTGGCGGTACGCAGGGCGGTGTCGGCCAGGCCCTTACGGGCACCGTGCGTGGCGATGAAGTATTCCAGCACCGACAGGCCCTCACGGTAGGAGGACTTGATCGGACGCGGGATGATTTCACCCTTCGGGTTGGCCACCAGGCCACGGATACCCGCGATCTGGCGGACCTGCATCCAGTTACCACGTGCACCGGAGGACACCATGCGGTTGATGGTGTTCATCGGCGACAGGCTGTCGCGCATCGCCTGGGCGATCTCGTTGGTTGCCTTGTTCCAGATCTCAATCAGTTCCTGGCGACGCTCGTCGTCGTCGATCAGGCCCTTGTCGTACTGGCCCTGGATCTTGGCGGCCATGGTCTCGTAACCGGCGAGGAGCTCCGGCTTGGACTTGGGCACCTCGATGTCGGAGATGGCGACGGTGACGCCTGAACGGGTTGCCCAGTAGAAACCGGCGTCCTTCAGGTTGTCCAGCGTTGCCGCGGTGACGACCTTCGGGTAGCGCTCGGCGAGGTCGTTCACGATCCGGGACAGCTCGCCCTTGTCGGCAACATCCTCCACCCACGGGTAGTCCGCGGGCAGCGTCTGGTTGAAGATGACCTGGCCGAGGGAGGTCTCGACCAGTGCGGTCTGACCCGGCTCCCAGTCCTCCGGTGCTTCCCAGCCGGCGTAGGGCACGAAGCCCTCGAGGCGGATCTTCACCTTGGAGTTCAGGTGCAGCTCGTGCAGGTCGTAGGCCATGATGGCTTCCGCAACCGAGGAGAAGACCCGGCCTTCGCCAGCTGAACCGACACGTTTGGTGGTCAGGTGGTAGAGGCCGATGATCATATCCTGCGACGGCAGGGTCACCGGGCGGCCGTCAGACGGCTTCAGGATGTTGTTCGAGGACAGCATGAGGATGCGGGCCTCGGCCTGGGCCTCGGGGCTCAGCGGCAGGTGGACTGCCATCTGGTCGCCGTCGAAGTCGGCGTTGAAGGCGCCACAAACCAGCGGGTGCAGCTGGATTGCCTTGCCTTCGACGAGCTGCGGCTCGAACGCCTGGATGCCGAGACGGTGCAGGGTAGGTGCACGGTTCAGCAGCACGGGGTGCTCGGTGATGATCTCTTCGAGAACGTCCCAGACCTGCGGGCGGTAACGCTCGACCATGCGCTTGGCCGACTTGATGTTCTGTGCGTGGTTGAGGTCAACCAGGCGCTTCATCACGAACGGCTTGAAGAGCTCCAGGGCCATCTGCTTCGGCAGACCACACTGGTGCAGCTTCAGCTGCGGGCCGACGACGATGACCGAACGGCCCGAGTAGTCGACGCGCTTGCCGAGGAGGTTCTGGCGGAAACGGCCCTGCTTGCCCTTGAGCATGTCGCTCAGGGACTTCAGCGGACGGTTGCCCGGTCCGGTGACCGGACGGCCGCGGCGGCCGTTGTCGAAGAGGCTGTCAACAGCTTCCTGAAGCATGCGCTTCTCGTTGTTGACGATGATCTCCGGGGCGCCGAGGTCAAGCAGGCGCTTGAGGCGGTTGTTGCGGTTGATCACGCGGCGGTAGAGGTCGTTGAGGTCGGAGGTCGCGAAGCGGCCACCGTCCAACTGGACCATCGGGCGCAGTTCCGGCGGGATCACCGGGACGGCGTCCAGCACCATGCCGAGCGGGCTGTTGTTGGTGGTCAGGAAGGCGTTGACCACCTTGAGCCGCTTCAGGGCGCGGGTCTTGCGCTGGCCCTTGCCGTTGGCGATGATGTCGCGCAGCATGTCGGACTCGGCCTGCATGTCGAAGCTCTCAAGACGCTTCTTGATGGCTTCGGCACCCATGGAGCCTTCGAAGTACATGCCGTAGCGGTCGCGCAGTTCGCGGTACAGGCCTTCGTCGCCTTCGAGGTCTGCGACCTTGAGGTTCTTGAAGCGGTCCCAGACCTGCTCGAGTCGCTCGATTTCGGCGTCGGCACGCTTGCGCACGTTCGCCATCTGGCGGTCGGCGGAGTCGCGGGCCTTCTTCTTGTCGGCAGCCTTGGCGCCTTCGCCTTCGAGGCGGGCGAGCTCGTTCTCGAGGTCGCGGGCGATCGTGGCGATGTCCGAGTCGCGGTTGTCGATCAGCTGCTTCTTCTCGATGTCGTGCTCAACCTGGAGGTTGGGCAGTTCTTCGTGGCGGCTGTCGGCGTCGACGCTCGTGATCATGTAGGCGGCGAAGTAGATGACCTTTTCGAGGTCCTTCGGTGCCAGGTCAAGGAGGTAGCCCAGACGGGACGGAACACCCTTGAAGTACCAGATGTGCGTGACCGGGGCGGCCAGCTCGATGTGGCCCATGCGCTCACGGCGGACCTTGGCGCGGGTGACCTCAACGCCACACCGCTCGCAGATGATGCCCTTGAAGCGCACGCGCTTGTACTTGCCGCAGTAGCATTCCCAGTCGCGGGACGGGCCGAAGATCTTCTCGCAGAAGAGTCCGTCCTTCTCGGGCTTGAGCGTGCGGTAGTTGATGGTTTCCGGCTTCTTAACCTCGCCGTACGACCAGCCGCGGATGTCTTCCGCGGTGGCGAGGCCGATCTGCATGAGGCCGAAGGAGGATTCGCTGGACATATGGTCCCTGTTCTCTCTTGTTCTCTAAATTCTGAAGTCTTGGGTTACGGGAAGAGGGAGGTGACGCCGGGGAAAAGACAGCGCGGTGGTGCCGCTTGCTTTTCCCCGTACGCCGCCTGACTAGACCTCTTCTACGGAACTGGGCTCTGCACGAGACAGATCGATGCCCAGTTCTTCCGCAGCCGTGAAGACTGCGTCATCAGAGTCACGCATTTCAATTGTGGTTCCGTCCGTGGAAAGTACTTCCACGTTCAGGCACAGCGACTGCATTTCCTTGATCAAGACCTTGAAGGACTCAGGAACGCCCGGCTCCGGGATGTTCTCGCCCTTGACGATGGCTTCGTAGACCTTCACACGACCGTGGATGTCATCCGACTTGATCGTGAGGAGCTCCTGGAGCGTGTAGGCGGCGCCGTAAGCTTCGAGCGCCCACACTTCCATTTCACCGAAGCGCTGGCCACCGAACTGTGCCTTACCACCCAGCGGCTGCTGCGTGATCATGGAGTACGGGCCGGTTGAGCGCGCGTGGATCTTGTCGTCCACCAGGTGGTGGAGCTTCAGGATGTACATGTAGCCGACCGAGATCGGATCCGGGAACGGCTCGCCGGAGCGGCCGTCGAACAGGCGGGTCTTGCCCGAGGAGTTGATCAGGCGGTCGCCGTCGCGGGTGACGTTCGTGGAATCGAGCAGGCCCGTGATTTCCTCTTCACGCGCACCGTCGAAGACCGGCGTTGCGACAGTGGTCTGGCCACTTTCGCGCGGCAGGTTCGGCAGCTGCTTGACCCATTCGGGCTCGCCTTCGATCTTCCAGCCGGTCTTGGCAACCCAGCCGAGGTGCGTTTCCAGCACCTGGCCGACGTTCATACGACCCGGAACACCCAGCGGGTTCAGGACGATATCAACGGGGGTGCCGTCAGCAAGGAAGGGCATGTCCTCGACCGGCAGGATCTTGGAGATAACACCCTTGTTGCCGTGACGGCCGGCGAGCTTGTCGCCGTCGGTGATCTTGCGCTTGGCGGCCACGTACACGCGCACCAGCTGGTTGACGCCCGGGGGCAGCTCGTCGTCGTTGTCGCGGTCGAAGACGCGGACACCGATCACGGTGCCGGACTCGCCGTGCGGAACCTTCAGGGAGGTGTCGCGCACTTCGCGGGACTTCTCGCCGAAGATGGCCCGCAGCAGGCGCTCTTCCGGGGTCAGTTCGGTCTCACCCTTGGGAGTGACCTTGCCGACCAGGATGTCGCCGGCTTCAACTTCGGCACCAATGTGGATGATGCCGCGCTCGTCCAGGCCCGCCAGGACCTCCTCAGACACGTTGGGGATGTCACGGGTGATTTCCTCGGCACCAAGCTTGGTGTCGCGGGCATCGATCTCGTGCTCCTCGATGTGGATGGAGGACAGGACATCCTCGGCCACGATGCGCTGGGAGAGGATGATGGCGTCCTCGAAGTTGTGGCCTTCCCATGACATGAATGCCACGAGCAGGTTCTTACCGAGGGCGAGCTCGCCCTGGTCCGTTGCCGGGCCGTCGGCGATGATGCCGCCGACTTCCAGGCGCTGGCCTTCGTTTACCAGGACACGGTGGTTGTAGCAGTTGCCCTGGTTGGAGCGGGCGAACTTGTTGATGCGGTAGTTGGTTTCCGTGCCGTCGTCGTTGAGCATGATGACCAGCTCAGCCGAGACCTCGGTGACCACACCGGCCTTCTTCGCGATGACAACGTCACCGGCGTCGACGGCGGCGGCGCGTTCCATGCCGGTACCGACGAACGGTGCCTCGGAACGGACCAGCGGCACGGCCTGGCGCTGCATGTTGGCACCCATGAGTGCACGGTTGGCATCGTCATGCTCGAGGAACGGGATCAGGGCGGTAGCCACGGACACCATCTGGCGCGGGGAAACGTCCATGAACTCGACGTCGGCGGCCGGAACCAGCACGGGCTCGCCTCCACCACCGCGGGCACGGACCAGGACGGTCTCTTCGGCGAAACGCTTGTTCTCGTCGAGGGGTGCGTTGGCCTGGGCGATCAGGACCTCGGCCTCGTCGTCGGCCGTGAGGTACCTGACCTCATCGGAAACGACGCCTTCGGCGACCGTACGGTACGGGGTCTCGATGAAGCCGAACGGGTTGATGCGTCCGTAGGAAGCCAGCGAACCGATCAGGCCAATGTTCGGGCCTTCAGGAGTTTCGATGGGGCACATGCGTCCGTAGTGGGACGGGTGCACGTCACGGACTTCCATGCCGGCACGGTCACGGGACAGACCGCCCGGGCCCAGCGCGGACAGGCGGCGCTTGTGGGTCAGGCCGGAGAGCGGGTTGTTCTGGTCCATGAACTGGGACAGCTGGGAGGTTCCGAAGAACTCCTTGATGGCTGCCACCACGGGACGGATGTTGATCAGGGTCTGCGGCGTGATGGCCTCGACATCCTGGGTCGTCATGCGTTCGCGGACAACGCGCTCCATGCGGGACAGGCCGGTGCGGACCTGGTTCTCGATGAGCTCGCCGACGGCGCGGATGCGGCGGTTGCCGAAGTGGTCGATGTCATCGATCTCGACGCGCAGCTCGTGGTCCTGGCCGTCGCGCTTGCCCATGAGGGTCTTCTCGCCGGCGTGCAGCGCAACCAGGAACTTGATCATGGCCACGATGTCTTCAACGTGCAGGACCGAAGCTTCCTTGTCGCCAAGGGAGCGGTCGATGCCAAGCTTGCGGTTGATCTTGTAACGGCCAACCTTGGCCAGGTCGTAGCGCTTGGAGTTGAAGTACAGGTTGTCCAGCAGGGACTGGGCAGCCTCAACCGTGGGCGGCTCGCCCGGGCGCAGCTTCCGGTAGATATCCAGCAACGCGTCTTCGCGGGTCTCGGTAGCGTCCTTCTCCAGCGTGGCACGCATGGAGTCGTACTGGCCGAATTCCTCGAGGATCTGGCCTTCGGTCCAGCCGAGGGCCTTCAGCAGTACGGTGACGGACTGCTTGCGCTTGCGGTCAAGACGGACGCCGACCTGGTCGCGCTTGTCGATTTCAAGTTCGAACCAGGCGCCGCGGGAGGGGATGATCTTCGCGGTGAAGATGTCCTTGTCACTGGTCTTGTCCGCGGTGCGCTCGAAGTAGGCGCCCGGGGAGCGGACCAGCTGGGAGACGACGACACGCTCGGTGCCGTTGACGACGAAGGTGCCCTTCTCGGTCATCAGCGGGAAGTCACCCATGAACACGGTCTGCTGCTTGATTTCGCCCGTGTTGTTGTTCATGAATTCGGCCTTGACGTACAGCGGAGCCGAGTACGTTGCGTCCCGGTCCTTGCACTCGGCCATCGTGTACTTGGGGTCAGCGAACTCCGGCTCGGAGAAGCTCAGGGACATGGTGCCCTGGAAGTCTTCGATCGGGGAGATCTCTTCGAAGATGTCAGACAGACCCGACGTGGTGGCGACGCTGAGGTCGCCTTCTTCGACGGCCTTCGCAACGCGCGCCTGCCAGCGTTCGTTTCCGACCAGCCAGTCAAAGCTGTCGGTTTGCAGGGCGAGCAGATTCGGAACATCAAGGGGTTCGTGAATCTTTGCGAATGAGAGCCGGCGAGTTGCACCGTCGGTGCTGTCGGCATTGATAGCGGTAGCGTTGTTTACATTAGAGGTGCTCGAGGCGACCAAGAGGGATCCTTCCACAGACCTTCAGGCGTTGTCAGATCTCCCCCGTTATGTACCCTGCGGAATGACTCCGCAGTGCTACCAGTCCGGTTCCGCTATATGACCCGGGACCCGCACCGCCCATGCTGGTGCACGTTGTAGACGGCACATTGATGGAACAGCTGTCAGGCTAAGCCCACCGCTATATGAAGGCTGAAGGTAAACAGGGAAGACGCAAATATCTACGATACGGCAAAGCAACCTACTTGTCTACCCCACTTCCGGCGGGATTGCAAGCACGAAGTTTTGGCGGGCGTCCCGCAGGGTCGGCGGCGGGACTGTCGGCGGACCGCGCGGCGGGGATGCCGGCGCGCCGGACGCGCGCCGTGAGGACACCGGCGCCCCCGGCCGCGAACGAATGGATAGGTGATCCGGCCCACGCTAACGTAGCTGTTAAGTCGTTCGTAGATCGGAAGAGAAGACCATGAGCAATCCTGCAGACAACAACGATGTTGTGATCCTCGCCGCCGCCCGCACCCCCCAGGGACGCCTGAACGGACAGCTGGCCACCTTCACCGCCGTCGAACTTGGCACCCATGCCATCCGGGCGGCCCTGGCCGCCAGCGGCGTCGCAGCAGACCAGGTGGACACCGTGATCATGGGCCAGGTCCTGCAGGCGGGAGCCGGTCAGAATCCGGCGCGCCAGAGCGCCGTCGGTGCCGGCATCGGCTGGAACGTTCCCACCGTCACCATCAACAAGGTCTGCCTGTCGGGCCTGACCGCGGTGATCGACGCAGCCCGGATGATCCGCAGCGGGGACGCCACGGTGGTGGTGGCCGGCGGCCAGGAGTCCATGACCCGCGCGCCGCATCTGCTGCCGGGTTCCCGCCAGGGCTGGGCCTACGGCACGGTCCAGGCCCTCGACGCCGCCGCGCACGACGGGCTGACCGACGCCTTCGACGGGCAGTCGATGGGGCTGTCGACGGAGAGCAAGAACCTGGTCCTCGGCATCGACCGGGCTGCCCAGGACGAAGTGGCGGCCGCGTCGCACCAGCGGGCGGCCCGGGCGGCGAAGGACGGCGTCTTCGACGGCGAGATCGTCGCGATGAGCGTCCAGCAGCGCAAGGGCGACCCGATCGCCGTCACCTCCGACGAGGGGGTCCGACCGGACACCACGGTTGAATCACTGGCCGGTCTGCGTGCCGCCTTCGCCACGGACGGGACCATCACCGCGGGCAACTCCTCTCCCCTGTCCGACGGCGCCGCCGCCCTGGTGCTCAGCAGCCGGAAATTCGCCGAGGACCACGGCCTTGACTACCTCGCGGTGGTCGGCAAGCCCGGCCAGGTCGCCGGGCCGGACAATTCACTGCACTCCCAGCCGTCCAACGCCATCAAGAGCGCCCTCGACAAGGCCGGCTGGTCCGCCGCCGACCTCGATTTCATTGAGATCAACGAGGCCTTCGGCTCCGTGGCGGTGCAGTCGCTGAAGGACCTCGACTACCCGCTCGAACGGTGCAACATCCACGGCGGGGCCATCGCCCTCGGCCACCCGATCGGCGCCTCCGGCGCCCGGCTGGCCCTGCACGCGGCCCACGAGCTCAGGCGCCGGGGCACCGGCAAGGCGGCCGTGTCGCTGTGCGGCGGAGGGGGCCAGGGCGAGGCGCTGCTGCTATACCGCGACTAGACCGACAGCCGAGTCAAAGCAGCCATGCCAGAGCAGGCGAACCAGCGCAGGAGAGCCAGGAAGAGGCCTTAACCGGAATGGCAGAGCAGAGAACACCGGGCGGCGGCCGCGAGCGGTTCCTCGCCGACGCCGCGGCCCGCGGCCTGGAAGTCGAGATCGTCGAACGCCTTGCGGCCCGCAGCCTCGAGGAAGCGGCCGGGATCCTCGGGATCCGCCCCGCGGATATCGTGAAGTCCCTCGTGGTCAGGCACAAGGACGGCAGCTTCCTGTTCGCTTTGGTCCCCGGCGACCGGCAGATCTCCTGGCCCAAGCTGCGGGCGCTGCTGGGCGTCAACAAGCTCTCGCTCCCGGCGGCGGACACCGCGTTCGAGGCCACGGGGTACGAGCGCGGGACCATCACGCCGCTGGGCAGCAGCCGCCCCTGGCCGGTGTATGCCGACCGGACCATCACGGGCCGGCGGATCTCCATGGGCGCCGGGGAACACGGCTACAGCGCCTTCGTGGACGCCGACGCCCTAACGGCGGCACTGGGCGCCGTCGTCGCTGATATCACCGAACCCAGCTAGCCCGCGCGGGTTAAAAGCCGCGTTGCTATCCCCGGACGCAGGAAACCCCGCCCACCTGAGGTGGACGGGGTTTCCTGTAAGCAGTGCGGACCGCGAGGATCCGGACGGCAAGAGTTACTTGAGGGTAACGGTGGCGCCAGCTTCTTCGAGCTGAGCCTTAGCCTTCTCGGCAGCTTCCTTGGTGGCGCCTTCGAGAACAGCCTTGGGTGCGCTGTCAACCAGGTCCTTGGCTTCCTTGAGGCCCAGGGAGGTGATGGCGCGAACTTCCTTGATCACTGCGATCTTCTTGTCGCCAGCAGCTTCGAGGATGACGTCGAAGTCGGTCTTCTCTTCGGCTTCCTCAGCGGCGCCGCCACCGGCGGGGCCGGCGACTGCAACAGCAGCAGCGGTAACTTCGAAGGTCTCTTCGAAGAGCTTGACGAACTCGGAGAGCTCGATGATGGTCAGTTCCTTGAAAGCTTCAATGAGCTCTTCGTTGCTGAGCTTCGCCATGGTGTGGCGTCCTTCCTATAGTGGTGCCCGGCGGCCCTAGGGCTCGCAGTGGCACCGGAGTCTTTTGGAGAAGAGGATTAGTTCTCTTCGGGGGCTGCGGCTTCGGCCGGTGCTTCGGCCTCGGCTGCTGCATCTGCTGCGGGAGCTTCTTCAGCGGCGGGTGCTTCGGCAGCTGCCGGTGCACCGTTCTCTTCTTCAAGCTTGAGGCGCAGTGCGTCGATGATGCGTGCAGCAGCGGCAGCGGGAGCCTTGAGGACACCTGCAACCTTGGCGAGCTGCAGCTCACGGGACTCGAGTGCTGCCAGGGCAGCAACTTCGCTGGCGTTCAGTGCCTTGCCCTCGAAGTAACCGGTCTTGATGACCAGCTGCTTGTTGGCCTTGGCAAAATCCGTCAGGCTCTTGGCAGCGGCAACTGCGTCACCCTTGATGAACGCGATTGCAGTGGGGCCGGCGAGCTGACCGTCGAATGCTTCGACACCAGCTTCCTTGGCTGCAATGGCGGTCAGGGTGTTCTTGACGACCGAGAACTTGGTTTCCTGGCCGAGAGAAACACGCAGCTGCTTGAGCTGTGCAACGGTGAGCCCGCGGTATTCGGTCAGGACAGCGGCGGTCGATTCCTTGAAATCGTTAGTGATCTCAGCTACTGCTGAAACCTTGCTAGGCGTTGCCATAACCCTCCTTCCGGGGATAGTGCCGGTGTGTCCGGGTCCCCGCTCAAGAGAGCTAAAACTAAAAACGCCCCGCGCAGATGCACGGGGCTTGTCTCGACGCAGTCCATGACCGCGGAGCTTTGCTTCGTTCACCTGCGCCGGCCGCCCTATGTTCAGGGTCCTTCGTCCGGAAACCCACTGCGTTCTCCCGGCGCGGCTGCAGAAGTGAGCCTTGCTTGGGAGAGTGGATTTCCAACAACCGACGGTCTTTGGTAGTTCAAGCTTACGGGACACGCGCGTGTGGTCCAAATCGGGTCGGCTCCCGCTCGCTTCGGGCGGGCCCTCAGCTGACAGACGGGCCGAAGTCGGGCAGTTCTTTCTGCCAGAGCCCAGTCACGCCGGCCGTGGTGAAGCCGAGCTGCTGGTTGACCTTCAAGAGGTAGCGGTTCTCCGGGGCGTTCCACGTGTACAGTACCCGCGCATCCGGGAACTGTTCGCTGAGCCGTTCCATGTTGGAGACCTTGATCAGCAAGCCAAGCTTGTTGCCGCGGTGTTCCTGCAGCACCACGGTGTCGTCCTGGAACACGACGTCGGGGCGCAGCGCCAGCACACTGATGGTGGTCAGGCCCACCAGCGTTCCGCTGGCGATGTGTTCGACGGCGGTCACCACAGTCCGGCGCCCCTGCGCGATGGTGACCTCCTCCGCCTCCCGGAGGATGCCGCCGTCGAACACCATATCCTCGGCGTCCGGCCCCGGCACTTCGTCCTCGCCTGCCTGGTTCTCCAGGGCTGCGACGGCCTCCAGCCACTGGTCCGGACAGCGGTCCGTCCAGTGGTGCAGCCGGTAGCGGCCGGCGTTGGCTTCCTCGGCCTCCGTCTCCAGTTCGGCGACGAGTTTGCTGTCCAGCGGCAGGGCGCAGGAACTGAACTGTTCAATGTGCTGCAGGGTGTAGCCGGTGTGGCGGGCGAATTCCACCTCGCGGCTCCCCAGTGGCACGAACCCGACGCCGCTGCCGGGCACGAGCTGTTCGGCATCGGGATCTGTCAGCGTCGATCCCGGGTGATTGGTGTCGATCAGAATCGTGTGGCGGCCTTCGTCCCGGGCGAGATGCTCCGCGGCTTCGAGCAGCTGCCGCCCCACCCCCTGGCGCCGGAATTCCGGCAGGATGTCGAGGGTGAACTCCGCGAGGTCGAGGTTGTCCACGAGCGGCAAGGCGATGTCCGCCGTCCCGACGATTTCGCCGTCGATCTTGGCCACGAGGATTACTTGGCGTTCATACGGGTCGGCCATTTCCAGCAGCTTTTCCAGCGGCGCGTACGCGAGGTCATCGGTGCCCCAGGTTTGCATCCGGACCCTACGTCCCACCTCGACGGCGGCGAGGAAGTCGGCGGCGTCGGGCCCGTCAAGGGAATCGGGGATCCAGAGCTGCTCAATCCGTACTTCGCTTGCCATAGAGGGCACCACCCCAGCCGTTCTGCCGCCCACCACCGGTTCGGCCCGGCACAAACCGGGCCTTCAACCGCCAGCATATGCTGGTTTAGTCCCCTATTCCATTGGTTTCCCGTCATTGGTGCTCCGTTGCCATTCGCCGTCGTAGCCGGCGGGTTTGAACCCCAGCGCGATGTTGATGCCGAGCATATGGTCGTTTTCGGCGGCATTGAAGGTGATGACGCGCCGCACGGCGGGGTGGCCGTCCTGCAGTCGGCGCAGGTTGAGGATCTTGATCAACATGCCCAGCCGGCGGCCCCGGTGGCCGGCCGCGACAAGGGTGTCGTCCTGGTCCGCCAGCCAGGGTTTGTCGGCCGCAACATGGAGGACAGTGTAGGCGGCCAGCTCGCCTGTGGACCGGCGCCGGGCCGCCGCCACTAGGGAGGACTGGCCCGCCCGCCGCCATGTGTCCTCGACGTGGCGCACCCGCGCGACGTCCCAGGTTTCCGGCTCGTAGCTCAGCGCGCCGGTGGGGGCGTCCGTGCTCATGCGGGACATCAGCACGGCGAGCTGGGCGGCGTGTTCATCGGGACAGGCATCGGTCCAGTGCAGGAGTTCGTAGTCCCCCGCGCGGGCCCGGGCGTCCCGCTCCAGGGCGTCGAGGTCCGCGGCGCACGGAATCTCAAGCGAGCTGAACCGCTCCACCTGCTCCAGTCGGTATCCGGCCTGCCCGGCGAACCTTACGCTGCGGGCACCGGCGGGAAGCGCGCCGGTCCCGGTCGCGGGTTTGATGAGGTTCGGGCCGTCGACGTCGAAATCGGCCGGGTGCTCCGTGAAGGTCTGCAGAATCGTGCGGCCGTGGGCGGCAGCCAGGGCCTCGGCGTGCTGTAGCAGCGCCCGCCCGATCCCCCGCCCGGCGAAGGAATCGAGGACGTTCACATACAGCAGCGCGCTGCCAAGGTTGTCCTGCAATTCGCAGCGGACCCACGAACGGGCCGCCATCCGCCCGTCGACTCGGACGAAAAAGAGCCTCACGCGGCTGTAAGGGGTGTCCCGCCAGAACTGGAGCCGGGCTGCCGCTGAGGCTGCACGGTCCAGGTTCCCCCAGGTCTGCAGCTCGAGCTCATCGCAGAGTTCCGAGAATTCGCGGAACTCCGCTGCGTCGGGGCCCTCCGCCGAAGCGGGCAGAGTTAGTTCCTCGATGAAGTAAGGCGGCTTAGTCACCGGCACAGCTTAACTGGCACGCCAGGACACACCCAAGCCCCCGTGGCTGGCTGGCGGCGGCCGGCCGGCCCGCCGGTCGGGCCCGCAGCGGAAGCATGACGGCGGGTGACCGCGCCGGCGTCGGGAAGCACGACGGCGGGCGACCGCGCCGGAAACGGCGAAAGGCCGCCCCGCGGTAGCGGGACGGCCTTTCGCTTGGTACGGCAGACGCCGTCGATCCTTGAGGCTTAAGCCTCGGTCAGGACCTTGGTGACGTTGGGGTCAACCGAGATGCCGGGGCCGAACGTGGTGGCCACGGTGGCCTTCTGGATGTAGCGGCCCTTGGCAGCGGACGGCTTGAGGCGCAGGACCTCTTCCAGTGCTGCGGCGTAGTTCTCGGCCAGCTTGATGGCGTCGAAGGACACCTTGCCGATGATGAAGTGCAGGTTCGAGTGCTTGTCGACGCGGAAGTCGATCTTGCCGCCCTTGATGTCGTTGACGGCCTTGGCGACGTCAGCGGTCACGGTGCCGGTCTTCGGGTTCGGCATCAGGTTACGCGGGCCCAGAACCTTACCCAGGCGGCCAACCTTGCCCATGAGGTCGGGGGTGGCAACGGCGGCGTCGAAGTCGGTCCATCCGCCGGCGATCTTTTCGATCAGGTCATCGGAACCAACGAAGTCGGCGCCGGCTGCGATTGCTGCCTCAGCCTTGTCGCCCGTTGCGAAAACGAGGACGCGGGCGACCTTGCCGGTGCCGTGGGGCAGGTTGACGGTGCCGCGGACCATCTGGTCGGCCTTACGCGGGTCAACGCCCAGGCGGAAAGCTACCTCAACGGTGGCATCGAACTTGGACGGGTTGGTGTCCTTGGCGAGCGTCACTGCCTCGAACGGCGCGTAGAACTTCTCCGCGTCGATCTTGGCGGCGGCTGCCTCATATGCTTTGCTGCGCTTTGCCATGCTGCTTATTTCTCCTTGTGCAGTTGTGGTCTGCGGACCGCGCTGGGCCCTGCCACAGGCGGGATTCCGGCCGGTTTTCCGTTCCGGGTTCCCGCTTTTCAATGTTTAGGTGGTGCCGGTTGCCCGGCGGGGAAGGCTATTAGCCTTCGACGGCATCTGACTTGTCGAAAGTCTGCGGGACTCACTTCCGGCGAGTGCTTCGTTCCTCAGCCCTCACCGTCCGTTCATTCCTCGACTATTCGACGGTGATACCCATGGAGCGGGCGGTGCCGGCAATGATCTTCGCTGCGCCTTCGAGGCTCGTGGCGTTGAGGTCTTCCATCTTGGTGGAGGCGATCTCGTTGACCTGGGCCTGGGTCAGCTTGGCAACCTTGACGGTGTGCGGGGTAGCCGAACCCTTGGCGACGCCTGCAGCCTTCTTGATGAGCTCTGCAGCCGGCGGGGTCTTAGTGATGAACGTGAACGAACGGTCTTCGTAGACCGTGATTTCCACGGGGATGACGTTGCCGCGCTGGGCTTCCGTTGCAGCGTTGTACGCCTTGCAGAATTCCATGATGTTGACACCGTGCTGGCCAAGCGCAGGACCGATCGGCGGGGCCGGGTTAGCGGCACCTGCCTGGATCTGCAGCTTGATGAGGCCGGTGACCTTCTTCTTGGGAGCCAATGTAGGTCCTTCTCTCAAATACGTCCTGGGGCACAGGAGCGTGCCTCAGGTTGGTGGCCGCCATGGCAAGGCGGCCGGCCGCTCCGCGGCTGCTAAGCGGGCAGCCCGGGGCGAATTCTAGGGGGTCAGCTAGATCTTGCTGACCTGGTTGAACGCCAGGGTGACCGGCGTCTCGCGCTCGAAGATGGAAACCAGCACCACGAGGGTCTGGGAATCGATCTTGATCTCGGAGATCGTGGCGGGGAGGGTCTCGAACGGGCCTTCCTTGACGATGACGGATTCGCCAACCTCGAAGTCGACATCCACCTGGGCGGCCGCGTGCTTGACCGGCTTGCCCTTCTCGGCCTGCTCTTCCTCGAAGACCGGGGCGAGCATGGAGAAGACCTCATCGAGGCGCAGCGGGACCGGGTTGTGGGCGTTGCCCACGAAGCCGGTGACGCCGGGGGTGTGGCGGACGGCGCCCCAGGAAGCGTCCGTCAGGTCCATCCGGACCAGGACGTAACCGGGGATGCGGACGCGGTTAATGACCTTGCGCTGAGCGTTCTTGATCTCAACGACTTCCTCCATCGGAACCTGGATTTCGAAGATGTAGTCTTCCATGTCCAGGGTCTGGATGCGGGTCTCAAGGTTGGCCTTGACGCGGTTCTCGTAGCCGGCGTAGGAGTGGATGACGTACCAGTCACCCTCCTGGCGGCGCAGCTTGCCTTTGAATTCCTCGGCGGGGTCGACGTCGGCCTTGGCGGCCGCCGCTGCCAGCACGTCGGTGTCCTCTTCAGCGTCAGCGCCTTCTTCAGCGTTGACGTCGTCGGCTTCTGCAGTCTCTGCGTCTTCGTCCGCGGCTACGGCCTCGTCAGTGACGTCGGATTCGGGCGCAGCAGACACGGCCTCGGACTCTTCCACGGCTTCCGCCGTGGCGTCCTGGCTTTTATCCAGCTCAGTCTCAGTTACCTCGAGCTCCTGCTCAGACACTTGGTCTCCTGCTTCCTCATTGCCTAACATGCCTATTTAAATGGCTCAATTCCGCACACCCCGCGGACTTTCCGGTTTCCCGGGGCCTCCACGCGGTCTGCGGACCGGTCGCCTTAGCTGTTCGTGGCGCCGCCGCCGCCGAAGACCCAGCCGACCGCGGTCCCGAAGGCCAGGTCCAGCAGGGTGACGATCACCATCATGATGGTCACGAACACCAGCACCACGAGCGTGTAGTTGATCAGTTCTTTGCGGGTCGGTGCGACGACCTTCTTCAGCTCGCCAATGACCTGGCGGATGAAGATCGCGATGCGAGCGAAGAAGCCGGGCTTGGCGGCATTCTTGGCGGGGCGGCCTTTGGAGCTGCTGGCAGCTGTTTCGGTCACCTGGTCCTCACTCATCCTCGCAATGATCGGATACCCGGCTCGGAACTGAACCATGGTTGCTGCGCTTGTTCCGGTTGATCCGGAACAGCATGCGCAGGGCAGACAGGACTCGAACCTGCAACCTGCGGTTTTGGAGACCGCTGCGCTACCAATTGCGCCACTACCCTTCGGGGCGAAAATCCGCTCCGGCCGATACGTTCCGCAGGCTTCCCTGAGGCGCAGGCCATCATCGTGTTTTCAACACCGGAGAACCAGTCTACGCAACAACTGCGCCTACGTCGAACCGGCCCTCATCCGGACCCCTGCACGCCTCACAAAAACAACCAACAACCGTCAGTCACATTTCCGTTTTGGCTCCGCGGGGGATCCGGTGAACAGCATAGAGTAGATCTCGTCGAATCCCACATCCAGCCTTCCAGCTGCAAGCGAAGAACGGACCCGCCCATGTCTGCTGCCCGCATCTCCCAGCGCATTTCCGCTATTGCCGAATCCGCCACTCTGGCCGTCGACGCGAAGGCGAAGGCGCTGAAGGCAGCCGGCCGGCCGGTCATTGGCTTTGGCGCCGGAGAGCCCGACTTCCCGACCCCGGGCTACATCGTGCAGGCCGCCATCGAGGCCGCGAGCCAGCCGAAGTACCACCGCTACTCCCCCGCCGGCGGCCTGCCGGAGCTGAAGCAGGCCATCGCGGACAAGACGTTCCGCGACTCCGGGTACAAGGCCGAGGCCGCCCAGGTGCTGGTGACCAACGGCGGCAAGCAGGCCGTTTACAACACGTTCGCCACCCTCCTGGATCCGGGCGACGAGGTCATTGTTCCCACCCCGTTCTGGACCACCTACCCGGAGGCCATCCGGCTGGCCGGCGGCGTGCCCGTGGAGGTCTTCGCGGGCCCGGAACAGGAATACCTCGTCTCGGTGGACCAGCTGGAAGCCGCCGTCACCGACCGCACCAAGATCCTCCTCTTCGTCTCCCCCTCCAACCCCACGGGGGCCGTGTACTCGCCGGAGCAGGTCAAGGAGATCGGCCAGTGGGCGGCGTCCAAGGGCCTGTGGGTTGTCACGGACGAGATCTACGAACACCTGACCTACGACGGCGTGCCGTTCACGTCGATCGCCACTGCCGTGCCCGAGCTCGGCGACAAGGTGGTCATCCTCAACGGTGTGGCTAAAACCTATGCCATGACCGGCTGGCGGGTGGGCTGGATGATCGGGCCGGCGGATGTCATCAAGGCCGCCACCAACCTGCAGTCCCACGCGACGTCGAACGTGTCCAACATTCCCCAGATCGCCGCCCTCGCCGCGGTGTCCGGGCCGTTGACCGCCGTCGATGAGATGAAGGTGGCCTTTGACCGCCGCCGCAAGGCGATCGTGGCGGGCCTGAACGCCATTGAGGGCGTTGAATGCCCGACGCCGAAGGGCGCCTTCTACGTGTACGCCGACGTCCGCGCGCTGCTGGGCAAGGAGTTCCCGTCCGCGAACGGTCCGGTCCGCCCGGCCACCTCGGCCGAACTTGCGACGCTGATCCTCGACGAGGTTGAGGTGGCGGTGGTTCCGGGCGAGGCCTTCGGCCCGTCCGGCTACCTGCGCCTGTCCTACGCACTGGGAGACGAAGACCTGGCCACCGGCGTCAACCGCCTGCAGGACTTCCTGGGCAAGGCCAAATAGGACCCTCCCTCACTTTTCGCAGGAAAATCACGGACGCTCCCGCACCTGTGGCGTGTTCCAACCCGGCCCTCCCGCACCTGTGGCCTGTTCCAACCCGACCCTCCCGCACCTCTGGCGTGTTCCAGCCCGACCCTCCCGCACCTGGATGTGCGGGAGCGTCCCGCGTGAAGGCGCCGGACGTGCGGGAGCGTCGGTCGTTAGCGAGCCGGACCTGTGGGAGCGTCCGGCGTTTAGACGCCAAACGTGCGGGAGCGTCCGGCGTTTAGACGCCAAACGTGCGGGAGCGTCCGGCGTTAAGACCCCAAACGTGCGGGAGCGACCGGCGTTAAGGCGCCGGACGTGCGGGAGCGTCCGGTGTAAAGGCGCCGGACGTGCGGGAGCATCGCTAGAGGAGGCGGCGTTCGGCGGCCCACCTGGTGAGCTCATGGCGGCTGGAGAGCTGGAGCTTGCGCAGCACCGCTGAAACGTGGGTTTCCACTGTCTTGATCGAGATGAACAGTTCCCTGGCCACTTCCTTGTAGCTGTAGCCGCGGGCAATCAGGCGCATCACTTCAAGCTCCCGCGCCGAGAGCTTGTCCAGCTCGTCGTCCGCGATGTCGGCGGGGGCGGTGCCAAAGGCGTCCAGGACAAAGCCGGCCAGCCGGGGCGAAAAGACGGCGTCGCCGCCTGCGACCCGCCGGACGGCGGCACTGATCTCCTCCCCGGAAATCGTCTTGGTGACATAGCCGCGGGCACCCGCCCTGATCACGGACACCACATCTTCCGCCGCGTCGGAGACGCTCAGGGCCAGGAACCGTGTCGCGCCCAGCAGCGGCGCCGAACCCGCCAACACCTCCCTGCCGCCACCGCCGCGGCCGCCGGGAAGGTGGACGTCCAGGAGCACGACGTCGGGTAGCTGGGCTGCGATGACGGCCACGGCCTCTTCCACGGTGCCGGCCTCGCCGGCGACGACGATGTCCGGATCAAGGTCCGCCTTCAGCCCGGAGCGGAAGATGGCATGGTCGTCCACGATCACCACCCGGGTCGGGGCAGGGTTCCCGGCTGCGGGCGTTCCGGCACGGGTTTCCGGGGCTGGGCTGGTCACGGTGTGGCCTCTCCGTTGGTCTGGTTGGCGGCAGCCGCCGCAGTTCCGGCAGCTGCGGCGGTGGTGAGGGGCAGCCTGAGCCTCACCTCTGTGCCGTCCCGGCTGCTGATGATCGCGGCCGCGCCGCCGTGGCGGTTCATCCGCCCGATGATCGACTCCCGCACGCCAAGCCGGTCAGAAGGAACCGAATCCGGGTCGAAGCCCGGGCCCCGGTCCTTGACGAAAATTTCCGCGGCGTCGTCGGCGACTTCCAGGTAGACGGAGACGGTGCCGCCGCCATGGCGGGCGGCGTTCAGCATGGCTTCGCGGGCTGCCTGGACAAGGGCCTCATGGCGCTGGGTCATGACGCAGTCGCCCACGCTGACCACTTCCACCGCCTGCCCCAGGGCATCTTCGACTTCCGCCGCCGCGGCCTTGAGGCCTTCGGACAGCTTGCCGGATTCCTTGTCGGCATCCCGGTACAGCCAGGCCCGCAGTTCGCGCTCCTGGGCCCGGGCCAGCCGGATGACGTCGTGCTCATTGCCGGCCCGGCGCTGAATCAGGGCGAGGGTCTGGAGCACGGAGTCGTGCAGGTGCGCGGCGATCTCGGCACGCTCGGTGGCACGGACACGTCCCGCGCGCTCGGTTTCCAGGTCCCGCCAGAACTTCAGCCCCCAGGGCAGCAGCACCAGGGCCACGCCGCCGAGTACGGCCACCGAGGCCAACAGGGCCAGCCAGGTCTGTTCCCAGGATCCCGAGCCGGACACCATCACCAGCACGCCTGCCACCACCAGCGCGAGCCCGGCCGCGAGTCGCGCCCAGCCGCCGGCCTGGTCGGCCTTGGTTTTGTCGACGAGCCCGGCGCGGCGCGTCTCGTCCAGCTGCATCCAGGCGATTGCGGCGCCGCCCAGGATGGCGGCTACGGGGATCAGGGTGCCCAGCGGCACGTCAACGCCGAGGAGCCGGGCAATCAGGATGCCGGCGGCCAGCAGCAGGCCCGCGCCCAGCAGGATCTCTTTGCCGAAGGGCAGGCCCGGAGCCTTGGACCACCAAGACCCCCGTGGCGCTGCCCCTTGGGGGCCGGTCCCCTCCGGTCCCGCCTCCTGCCGTCCCGTCTCTTGCGGTCCGGGCCCGTGCGGTCCGGTCCTTCGGGTGCCAGGCGTGCCCGGTTTTGCGGGCCCGGCGGGGTCGCTGACTGCCGGAGCGATGGGCGACGCCGGACGGCGGGCGTTGCGCCTGGCGTTTTCGTCCGCGGTGGGAACCATGATCCAGAGCCAGGCATAGAAGGCCACCCCGGCTCCGCCGGCGAGCGCGGCCACCGCCATGCCGATTCTGACCATGTGCACGGGCCAGCCCAGGTGGTTGGCAAGGCCTGCACAAACGCCGGCGATGACGCGGTCGCTGCTGCGGACCAGCGGCGGGCGGGCAGGCGCGGTTGTCATGCATCAATCCAAGCACGGATCGGGGTTCCCCGGACGCGTTTTGCGGCTGAACCGGGGGTCACTCAGGGACCGTTCAGGGTATCCCCCAGTAGAGCCGCACGCCGGGAACGGGAAGGATCGAAATATGAACCCGCACACCCCGCACCCCGATGACGACCGGACCTCCGCAGACCGGCCACGCACGGATCCAACAGATCCGGACCTTCCCGATACGGGCCTACCCGGCCCGTCCCGGCCGAGCGCAGGCTCTCCCGAAGCAACTCAGCCCGCCGGCGCCCCGGCTGACGGTGAAGCGCCGCCGGAGCCGCCCCTGCTCTACCAGGCCGGCGACCCGAACGGGCCCTACGCCCCGCCGGACTATGGCCGGACGCCCCACCAGAACGAACCAACGCCAGGCATCCCAGGGCCGCACGAACAGGCGCGCCAGGCAGCCCAGCCGCAGAACTTCTTCGACTGGGTCCGCGGCCAAGGGATCTACCGTGGCCGTGACCGGTGGGTTGGCGGCGTAGCCAGCGGCATAGCCCACCGGCTCGGCGTCGACCCCCTGATCATCCGCGGTGTCCTGATTGTCCTGACGATCTTCGCCGGCATCGGCGTCCTCGCCTACGGCCTCGCCTGGGCCCTGCTGCCCGAACCCGACGGCCGGATCCACGTCCAGGAGGCTGCCAGGGGCCGGTGGACTGCCGGCATGACCGGCGCCCTCATCACCACGATCATTGGCTTCCCGGGCCTCGGCACCGGCGTCTGGGGCTG
Organism: Arthrobacter sp. NPDC058192; assembly: GCF_042883665.1. NCBI lineage: Bacteria > Bacillati > Actinomycetota > Actinomycetes > Micrococcales > Micrococcaceae > Arthrobacter > Arthrobacter sp. NPDC058192. The sequence continues at coordinate 100,128 of NZ_JBHVVJ010000016.1, forward strand.
GGACCGCTTCGGCCTGGGCGCCTTCATCTGGACCGTTTTCTGGGTGGGCGGCGCAATTGCCCTGGTCTATTACCTGACCCAACGCAGCAAGGCCCGGAACGGAGCCGCACCCATCTCACCGCGTTACGAATTCAGCAGCCCGGCCGGCACCGCGCCGTATGCGGGCACCGCCCGCGCCGGCGGCCAGGAGTCCACCGCGCAGCGCTCCCCCTCGGACGCGGGCCCGGCTTGGGGCTCACCGTCCGGTGCAACTGCACCCGTCGACGGTCCCCGCGGCTACGGTCCCGGTGACGACAGTCCCGGCGGCTTCGGCCCTGGCGGCTATGGTTCTGGCACCTACGGCACTGGCAGCTACGGTGGCGGCAACAATGGTTCTGGCGACTACGGGGCGGGCGCCACTCCTCCCCCGCCGGCAGCGCCGCGCAACCCCGGCCCGGGCACTCCGGCCGTTGCCGTCACCGTCGGTTCCGCCCTCCTCGTTGGCGGCGGCATCAAGGCCCTGGACGCTGCCAACGTCATCGATCTTGGTGACTCCGGCAACGCCCTGGTCTGGGCCGCCGGCGCGGCCATCCTGGGACTCGGCATCCTGTTTTCCGGACTGCGGGGCCGGACCTCGGGGATCCTGGGCTTCTTCGCCGTCCTGGCCCTGCTGGTCAGCGCCGTCTTCAGCGTGGTCCCGCACGGTGACCGGTTCCGTCTCCAGAACGCGGACTGGACGCCGGCCAGCATTGAGCAGGCCCGCAGCGGCTTCGAGATCACCGGCGGTACCGGGACGGTGGACCTGACCAAGCTGGCGCTGAATCCGCCGCTGGGCTCCGACGTCGTCGTTCCGATTGACGCGACGGCCAGCAACCTCACCGTCATCATCCCCGCCACTGTGCCCGTACAGATCCAGGCGGACATGACCATGGGCAACCTCCACGACGGCAACCAGGACCGCGGCGGCATCACCAAGCAGCAAAGCGACTACAACACCTCGAAGCCGGGCGCCCGGCTGGTCCTGCCGATCTCCGGCACGGTCAGCAACGTGACCATCAAGGAAGGCAACTGACATGAGCAGCTATGACGACTCCCGACTGGCCGCCGGGCAAGAGCCGGAACTGGTGGGTTCCCCCGCCCGGGTGGGCACCGTGGTCTGGGGACTGATCGTGGTGGCGCTGGCCGCGCTGATCATCATTTCCCAACTCGGCATCGTGGCCCTCAACGGCACCTACGTGCTGATCGGTCTGATGATCGGAGCGGGGGCCGCCCTGATCGTAGGCGGCCTGGTCTCGGCGCACAGGCGTGACAACAAATCAACTTCAGGGAAGTCTTGAACCATGGAAAAATTCTTCAACACCGTCCGGGGCCTGGGCCTGAAACGTGGTCCGCAGCGCTGGGTGGGCGGCGTGTGCGGCGGAATTGCCGACAAACTCAACGTTGATGTGGCCTATGTCCGGATTGCCTACCTGCTGCTGAGCCTGCTGCCCGGTCCGGCCTTCGTCCTCTACGTCGTGGCGTGGCTCCTCCTCCCGGACCAGCGCAACCAGATCGCCCTCCAGACCCTCCTCGCGCGGCGTTCCGCCAGGCCGTAGCCGGCACGGCGCCACAGCGCAAAATACAGGCACAAGACAGCACAGAAAACAGCGTCAAAAGCGGGACAAAAACACCACAAGGAAGCTGCCCCTGCCCTCCCGGCGGGGGCACCTTTCTGTAACCGTTTGTGTCCTTCCCCACACCCGCCACTAGACTCTACGTGAGCTCAGCGTGGCGCTCTGCCTGTAAAAACCTTCAAACCAGGATTTGAGCCAAAACATGAAAATTGGAATCCTCACCAGCGGCGGAGACTGCCCCGGACTGAACGCCGTCATCCGCGGCGCCGTTCTCAAAGGCATCGCCGTCCACGGCCAGCAGTTCGTAGGATTCCGGGATGGCTGGCGCGGCGTTGTGGAGGGCGACATCGTCGAGATTCCCCGCACCATGGTCCGCGGCATCGCCAAGCAGGGCGGCACCATCCTCGGCACGTCCCGCACCAACCCGTTTGAGAACAACGGCGGCCCCGAGGTCATCAAAGAAAACATGGACCGGCTCGGGATTGACGCCATGATCGCCATCGGCGGCGAGGGCACCCTGGCCGCCGCGAAGCGCCTCACCGACGCCGGCCTCAAGATCGTCGGCGTGCCCAAGACTGTCGACAACGATCTCGACGCCACTGACTACACCTTCGGCTTCGACACCGCCGTGGAAATCGCCACCGAGGCGATCGACCGGCTGCGGACCACCGGAGAGTCCCACCACCGCTGCATGATCGCCGAGGTCATGGGCCGGCACGTGGGCTGGATTGCCCTGCACGCCGGCATGGCCTCCGGCGCCCACGCCATCCTGATCCCGGAGCAGAAGGCCTCCATGGACCAGATCGCCGAGTGGGTCGTCTCGGCCCGCGACCGCGGCCGCGCCCCGCTGGTTGTGGTCGCCGAAGGATTCGTGCCCGAAGGCCAGGAATCCCCGCACTCGGAGCGGGGCCTGGACACGTTCGGCCGGCCGCGCCTCGGCGGCATCGCCGAGATGCTGGCGCCCGAGCTCGAGGCCCGCACCGGGATCGAGACCCGGGCCACGGTCCTTGGCCACATCCAGCGCGGCGGCGTCCCGACGGCGTTCGACCGCGTCCTGGCCACCCGCCTGGGCATGGCAGCGATCGATTCGGTGGTGGACAACCGCTGGGGAACGATGGTTTCGCTGCACGGCACGGATATTGTGCACGTCGGTTTCGACGCCGCGCTCGGCAACCTCAAGTCAGTGCCGGAGAGCCGCTACGAAGAGGCCGCTGTCCTCTTCGGCTGACCTGCCGGTGGGTGCGCCCCGCCTGCGGCCGGAGCCCCGGGCGGCGGTGGGTAGGGTTGATGCATGACTCTTGAGCCCGGTTCCGCCGAAATCGTCCAGCTCGCCTGGGCGCGCCGCCTGGGGTTCGACGACGGCGCCTTCGCGGCCGCCGCGGGGGAACGCCTCACCCGGGCCGATGAGTCCGCCCGGGCCGTGCACTTCATCCGCCTGTTCGGCAACTCCGCCCTCGTGGGCCCGCAGTGGGCGCTCGATGCCGCTGCCGGCTACGCCGATGAGGAGCTCGCCCAGCACGTGACGCTGCTGACCATCACCCGCGGCCACGGCGGCCACGGGCTGGGGGCTGCCGCGCTGTTCTTCGCCGACGACCTCCCCCTGCAGCAGCCTTCCGAAGAGCTGACCGTCTCGCAGGGCAACCCGGAGGCGATCGAACTGGAGACTTTCTGCCCGCCCGATGACATCAATGAGGTGGGTCTCGCGGACCTCGAACACCGCTTCACGGTCATGCACCTGGACGATGGGCACCGGACGCCCGTGGCCTGCGGCGCCTACACCGAGTGGGAAGGGCTCCTGGCCCACCTGGGGGTGCTGGTGGCACCGGACTGGCGGCGCCGCGGCCTGGGGAAACTGGCCGCCTCAATAGCCGCCCACGAGGCACTTGCTGCCGGGCTGACGCTGCAGTGGCGCTCCGAGGTCAGCAACAAGGGCTCGCTCGCGCTGGCCCGGAGCCTGGGCTTCTCCGCCGGCGGCATCCAGACCAGCGTGCTGCTGGGCTGATCCGGACGCCGGCCGGAGTTGGCGGCCGCGCCGGCGGCCCGGCCGGGCTAGCAGGCCGGGTCAGCGGCGCTCTGCACCGGCTTGCTTTGCCTCAGCCTGCTTTGCGTCCGCAGTTGCGCCGGCAGCCGCGCCTTCCGGCGCGCCCCAGCCCTGGACCGGCTTGGGCTTGGCGAAGAAGAGAGCCACCGCCGCGCCGAGCAGGATGACCGCCGCCGGCAGCAGGATGGACTGGCCCATCGCCGTCGAGAATCCCTCATGCAGCGCCTCGGGCAACGCGCCGCCGAAGCCCAGCGGGCTGGCCTCCCCGCCCGCTCCCGGACGGGCGGGAAGCTCGGCAGCCAGCCGCGCCTGGATGAGGACGGCGATGGCGGCGCTGCCGAGCACGGCGCCGATCTGGCGCGTCGTGTTGTAGACGCCCGAGCCGGCCCCCGCTTGCCGGGGCGGCAGGTTGCGGGTCGCGGTGGAGCTCAGCGGCGCCCAGATGCCCGCATTGGCGAAGCCCAGCACCGCGCTCGGAAGCAGGAACAGCCAGATGGGGGTGTCCGGGTGCATGAGCAGTGAGTTCCAGAACAGCGCCACGGACATGAGGACCAGGCCTGTCGCGGTGATGAATTTCGGGTTGACCTTGTCGATGATCCGGCCGACGACGGGGGCGAGGCCGCCCGAGATCAGCGCCATCGGCACCATCATGAGCGCCGACTGGGTGGGGGTCAGGCCGCGGACGATCTGGTAGTAGAAGATCAGCGGCAGGCCGAACGCCGTGACGGTGAAGCCCACGGTGGTGATCGCGATGTTGGCGAGCGAGAAGTTCCGGTCCTTGAAAAGGGACAGGGGCAGCAGCGGCTCACCCTTGTTGAACCGCTGCCACAGGACGAAGACCACCAGCACGGCGATGCCGCTGATGATCAGGCCCCAGACCGTGATAGGTCCGGCGATGGTGCCCCAGTCATACGTCTCGCCCTCCTGGATGCCGAAGACCACGAGGAAGAGCCCGAGGGCGCTGAGCAGCACGCCGGGGATATCGAACCTGTGCGGGTGGGTGCTGAGCGTCGGGACGTAGCGCAGGGCAAGGATGAAGCCGACAATGCCGACGGGAATGTTAATGAAGAAGATCCATTCCCAGCCGAGGCCGTCCACCAGGACGCCACCAAGGATCGGGCCCACCAGCGTCGCGACGCCGGCCGTGGCGCCCCAGATGCCCATGGCCGCTCCGCGGCGGTCCGGCGCGAAGATCCGGGTGATGACAGCCATGGTCTGCGGTGTCATCATGGCCGCCCCAAGCCCCTGGACCACGCGTGCCGCGATGAGGGTCTGCACGTCCCCCGAGAGGCCGCACCACAGCGAGGCCAGGGTGAAGACGACGAGTCCGGACAGGTAGAGCTTCTTTGGTCCGAAGCGGTCACCCAGCCGGCCGGTGATCAGCAGCGGCACGGCGTAGGCGAGCAGGTAGGCGCTGGTGACCCAGATGACCGAGTTGATGTCAGTGTTGAGGCCTTCCATGATGCTCGGATTGGCCACTGAGACGATGGTGGTGTCGATCAGGATCATGAAGAAGCCGATCACCAGGGACCAGAGTGCCGGCCATGGCCGGGCTACGTTTTCCATGGGGTTCCTTAGGGTCTGGGTGCTGGGACGTCAATGTTGTTGCGTGGTCGAAGTTGTGGGCGGCCGGGTTAAGGCCGGGGCCGGGCAAGGTGTCACCACGGCAGGTCGCCGGAGCGGAGCTGGTCCTGCAAACCGCGGATCCAGGCGATTTCCGCCTGCAGCATGCTCTGCTGGTACCGGACATCGATCCAGTACTTCCGTTCCACGCCCTTTTTTCGGAGCAGTTCGTCGCCCGAGGCCAGGCGCTCGAGCTGCTCCTGCAACGCCTGGAGCCGCCGGTCCAGGAGTTCGACGACGACGGCCGCCGGCAGGTTGTAGGCCTCCGAGATCGCCAGCGGAAAGGACGGGTACTCGTTGACTGGGGCGGCAAGCATTTCCTGCAGCCACTTCGTGAACGCTTCACGGCCGGCCGCTGAGATCTCGTACGTGGTGCGCTCCGGGCGGTTGCCTCCCCGGTCCGTTCCTGTGACCGCGACGAGGCCCTGGTCTTCGAGCCGGCCGACGGCGTGATACAGCGTTCCGGGCCGGACCTTGACCAGCCGGTCCTCGTGCCGGGAAACCAGGAGCTGGTACATCTCGTAGGGATGCATCGGCTCTTCCACGAGCAGGGAGAGGGCGGCGACGCCCAGCGGTGTCAATGGGGTTGCCCGGGCCATCGGCCGTGTCCTCCTCGGGTGCGGTGGGGTGATTACTCCGCACCGATTATTCCACGCGGAATAATTGGCGGCAACCGCACCCCGAACCAGTCGGCCCCGGCCCGGGGCCCGTCAGCCGAGCAGGGCCAGGATGTCCGTCCGGGCGAACATCTGCGCGGCGGCCCGAGCGGAGGGGGCGCCGGCGTCGGGGTCTGCCCCGGCGTCCAGAAGCTCGCGGACCACGTCCGTGTAGCCCTTGAAGACGGCCCCGGCCAGCGGCGTCTGGCCACGATCATTGGGGGTGTTGGCGTCCCCGCCATGGGCCAGAATGAGCCGGACCGTGCCGGCGTGACCGTGGTAGGCCGCCAGCATGAGGAGCGAGTCGCCGGAGGAAGTGGTCAGCGTGGCGGGCGCTCCGGCGGCCAGATAGCTGCCCAGCAGTGCCGAGTTGCCTTCGCGGGCCGCATCCAGGAGCGCATGGGCCAGCGCCAGCGTGTCCTCATCCGGCGCGGCTCCCGAGTTGTCGGGTACTGACCCGCTCAGCGGGGACCCGGCGCTCATCGGGGGCCCCGCAGGAAACCGGTCTGGCGGCCCACGACTTGCCCGGCGTCGGGCGCCACAATGGGTTCCTGGGCGGCGGCGTAGATCTCGTCGCCGTCGACGACGGTCAGGTCCTCGTCCGGGGCGGCCGAGCGCTTAATGACGGCCAGTGCCACCGGGCCCATCTCGTAGTGCTGCGCCACCGAGGTCACAGTGCCCACTTTGCGGTCACCGACGCGGACTTCACTGCCGACGGCCGGCAGGGTGTGCTGCGACCCGTCGAGCTGGAGGAAGACGAGCCGCCGCGGCGGATGCCCCAGGTTATGGACGCGGGCGATCGTCTCTTGGCCCTTGTAGCAGCCCTTGGCCAGGTGCACGGCGGTGCGCAAGAGGTCGAGCTCGTGCGGGATGGTCTTGTCGTCGGTTTCCGCGCCCCACCGGGGCCGCCAGGCGGCGACCCGCAGCGCCTCCGCCGCCATGGTGCCGGCGAGGGCCCGCTCCCCCACCGTGGCGGCCAGCTCGGCCGCGGGCACGAGGTACTCGAACCAGGGCCGTTCCAGTCCGGGATGGGCGTCCTCGCCCACCACTGCGTAGGAGTAGCCGCCCGCACCCACGTGCGGCCACGGGTCCTCCCAGACCAGCAGCTGCGTCCACTCCGGAATCCGGCGGGTGGATCCCAGCACGGCCCAGTCGGCGGAAACGTCGGCGACCTCGACCCGGAGCATGAACTTCATCCTGGTCAGCCATTCGGCGAGGGGCGCGGCCTCGGCCGCCTCGACGATCAGCCAGGTGGTCTCGCCGTCGTCCACCACGCGGGCATCGAATTCAATCCGGCCCTGGACGCTCAGCAGCAGCAGTTCGGTGGACTGGCCGGGGGCCAGGCCGGTGAGCTGCTGGGACGAGAGGGTGTTGAGCCAGCTGAGCCGGTCGGGCCCGCTGACCGTCACGACGCCGCGACTGGAGAGATCGACGACGGCGGCGCCGGCGGCGAGGGCGCGCTGCTCCCGCAGCGGCTCGCCGTAGTGGGCGGCGACGCCGGCGTCGGCACCGGCGCCCTCAACGGCAGCCGGGCGCGACAACAGCGGGCTTTTGATAGTCATATTGAAAGGAACGTCCTTAACTCTGTGCGTATTCCGGTCCGCGGTTCGACGAGCCGGCCCTGCCCTGCCCGTTCGAATTGCCAGCCCGTCCTAGCGGTATTCGGGGTTTTCAAAGTCGAAGCGGGTGCCTGATTTCCAGGCCTCGGGGAGATTCCCGTAAGCGGGAATGCCGCCGGCATTCTTGAGCATCCGTGCCAGGTGCAGCATGTTCCAGGTCATGAAGGTGGTGTTGCGGTTGGTGAAATCGCTCTCCGGGCCGCCGGACCCCTCGTCCAGGTAGCTTGGCCCCGGCCCCACGGGACCGATCCACCCCGCGTCAGCCTGGGGCGGGATCGTGAAGCCGATGTGCTGGAGGCTGTACAGGACATTCATCGAGCAGTGCTTGATGCCGTCCTCGTTGCCCGTGATGAGGCAGCCGCCCACTTTTGGATAGAACGCCCACTGGCCTTTGGCGTTCAGCTGCCCGGAGTGGGCGTAGAGCCGTTCGATGAGCTTCTTGGTCTGCGAGGAGTTGTCCCCGAGCCAGATGGGCCCGGCGACGACGACGATGTCCGCTTCCTTAACGGCCGGGTAGAGTTCCGGCCATTCGTCGGTGGCCCAGCCATGGTCGCGCATATCGGGGTAGACCCCGCTGGCGACGTCGTGGTCCACGGTACGGATCACGCGGGTGGTGACGCCCTGCTTTTCCATGATCCGGCGGCTCACGTCGATCAGGCCCTGGGTGTTGGACGACTCCGGGGACCTCTTGAGGGTGCCGTTGAAATACACGGCTTTAAGGTCGGCGTAGCCGGACTTACCTGTGTCGCTGGCGGTGTCAATGCCTGTCTCGTTGGCGGTGTCATTGCCAAAGGCTGGGTCGTTCACGGCTTTTCTCCCTGGTCGGTGCGGACAACGGAAAAATCAGTGAGACCGTGCGCTTAGCGTACCTTGGCGAGGATCGCCGAGGCGTGGGCTTCCAAACCGCCGCCGGACGTCGAGGCTTTGCCCGTGGCCACATCCCAGCGCCACAACAGGTTTCCTTCCACAAGACCGAAGATCCGGGTGGCCGCCGTGTACTCCTTGGAGTGGCTGCCGCGCATCACCATGTCGGTGCTGAGCTGGATCTGGGGTCCCTTGATCTGGCCGTAGTAGAGCTCGGAGATACCGCCGGGATGGGCGATGGAGACCGAGATGTCGAAACCGCCGTCGCTGTTGCGCAGGGCCTCGACCTCGTCGGCGCTCTTGAGCACCGGGACGATGTCCGCCGGAATCAGGCCGGGCCCGCCGTCTTCCTCACGCTGCTTGCGCTCCAGCGCCCAGAAGCCGGTCTCGACCGTCAGCGGACGCAGCCTGGTGCCCTCGTCGTCGGTCAGCCAGCTCTCGGCACGGTACTGCAGGTACGGCAGGCCGTTGTGCGTAAACGACACGTGCTGCAGGAAGTGCTCCGAATCCTCATCCCCGGCTCCCAGCCGGCCGCGGCCCTCCCACTCACCAATGAGCCAGGACAGCGGGACGATTTCGGGGGTCAGATCAGTAGGAATTTCAATCGGCACAGCAACTACCTCTGGAAACTACGGGGTCTTGGAAAGTACCGGTTACTTCTGGCCTCTGAAGAGGCGGTAGACGACAAAGCCGGCAAACCACGCCATGGACAGGCCGGCCACGCCGAGCAGGACAAGGAAGAAGATCTCATATGCAAGTACGGACATGATGCCATCCTAACGCCTAGTAGATGAGTAATTTGTCTATGAAGTAGGCCAGGGACCCGACCGCCGACACTGGGCCCAGCCCCATGCCCACGGCCGCCAAAACGGTCAGGCCTTCACCGCTGAGGATCACGAGACGGCGGAAGCTCACCAGCACCGCGCCCACGACGGCGCCAGCGAGGGCGGCGGGCAACACGGCAATATCGGAGAACACCAGGCCCGCCAGCGGCCCGGCGAGCGCGGCACTGACGATGCCCAGCGGCGCGACGATCCGGTCAGGCCACCGGATCAGTCCTGCCATCAGGGCGATCGCAGCGCTGACGGCTGCCACGAGGAGCATTTCGCGGACCCCGTTGAAGCGCGAACTCGCAATCCACCCAGCGCCCAGGCAGGACAGGAGGACGCCCGCGCACGAGCCCAGCGTGGATTCGAGGCGCTGGGCCTGGCCGGTGCCCCGGATGAGCTGCATGACGAAGATCGCCATGACGCCGACCGCCAAGAACGACGGCGTCCAGTCCAGGAAGGCGGGAGCCGGAAGATAGGTTGCGGCCACCGCGGAGCCCACGCCCGGCAGGCCGATCAGTGCTGCGAGAGTCTTCTTGGCAGGGATGCCAAGGAAATGGGGCCAGCCTATGCCGATGCCGGCGGCGGTGAGGGCAGCGACGGCCAAAAGGACCTCGGGCGAGGAGTAGGCGCCGGCGACAATGGCTGCGAGACCGGCCAGGCCGACAATCCCGACGCTCCACGGCTTCATTGTTGCCTCACCGCCGGCAGACCCGCCATGGTCATACCTTCGCTCACTGCGGACCCCAATTCGACTCGGCTAAATTTCGACGGGCCGCGGCCCTGACGATTCAATCCTGCCTTATGTGAACCGTATGTGTCGCAAAGGGACTGGGCGAACGTGACGGGACCATGGCCGGAAAGGGGCCTTTAGGTATACTCAAGGTCAGCACCACCGACGCCCAACGATGCGCGGACACCCCTTGGAGGAACAATGTCGCACATCCTGCTTTTGACTAACAGCACCGGAACATCCGTGGACGTCCTGCCTGCTCTTGAGCTGCTGAACCACCGGGTGCACATCCTGCCGGCCGAGCCCACTGCCTTGCTCGAGACCGACCCTTGCGACATTGTGCTGCTGGACGCCCGCAAGGACCTGGTCGGCGCACGTTCCCTTACCCAGCTGCTCAAAGCCACCGGCCTCAGCGCCCCGTTGATGCTCATCCTTACCGAGGGCGGCATGGCGGCAGTCTCCTCGGCGTGGTCCGTGGACGATATCCTCCTGGAATCCGCGGGCCCGGCAGAGGTCGAAGCCCGGATCCGCCTCGGCGTTGCGCGCGCCGTTCCCGACCAGGACGAAGCTCCGAGCGAAATCCGCGCCGCCGGCGTCGTGATTGACGAGGCCAGCTACACGGCGCGGGTCAACGGCGCGGCGCTCAACCTGACCTTCAAGGAATTCGAACTTCTGAAATACCTGGCCCAGCACCCGGGCCGGGTTTTCACCCGCCAGCAGCTGCTGACCGAGGTCTGGGGCTACGACTACTACGGCGGCACCCGCACGGTCGATGTCCACGTCCGGCGGCTCCGGGCCAAGCTGGGCGCCGACCACGAGAACCTGATCAGCACCGTCCGCAACGTCGGCTACCGCCTGACCCTGGTCCGGCAGCCCGAGGACGAACTCAGCGAAGCCTGAGCGGGCCGGCACGGCCGCGCTCTGAAACGCCAACACCTGAACGCCGAAGGCCCCTTACTCTGAATTCAGAGTAGGGGGCCTTCGTTCTTCAGTGGAGGACATACGGGTCGAACGTATCGAGGCCACCCCAGTGGTGGATCCCCCTCGCATCCGGTGTAACGCCGGATGAGATAACGACTATACGCGGCGGCCGGAGTTGAACCAAATCGGCCGCTGATAGCCTTGGGCCATGAGTCCTGCGCACCCGGAAAACTGGCCCGTACTTGCCCTCAAGGGAACCGTGGAGGGCGGACTGCTGCGGGACATCACTGCCTTGGTCGTCGCGGCTGAAGAGTCCGACGGCAATCCGCCGTTGTCCGAACAGACCCTCGTCACGCTACGCGCCGCCGATTCCGGCGATCATTCGGTCTTGGCACTGGCCTTGTACGCCCCGGACGAGGACTCGGATCCTGCGACGGCACAGGACCTGGCCGGCGTCGCCGTCGTCATTGGCGAACCCGACGGAACCGGAATCCTGGAGATCGCCGTCCACCCCAGCTACCGCAACCAGGGCGTGGGCGACCGCCTGGTGGGGGAACTGAAAGGCATCCGCGGCTTCACCGGCCTGAACGCCTGGTCCCACGGCAACCACGAGGCCGCGGCGGACCTCGCGGCACGCTACGGCTACGGCGCGGTGCGCGAACTGTGGAAAATGCGGCTCATGACGGCGTCGGCAGCACTGCCGGAGGTCGAACTCCCTGTGGACGTACAAATTCGAGCCTTCGTGCCGGGCCGGGACGAGGACGCCTGGCTCGCCGCCAACAAGGCCGCCTTCGCCCACCACCCGGAACAGGGCAACATGACCCGCGCAGACCTGGACGCCCGGATGGCCGAGCCGTGGTTTGATCCGGCAGGCTTCCTGCTGGCCGTGGACGCCGAGGACCGGATTCTCGGCTTCCATTGGACCAAGGTGCACCCCCGGCGCGGCGACCACCCGATGATGGGCGAGGTCTATGTGGTGGGTGTGACCCCGGAGGCCCAGGGCTCCGGGCTCGGCAAGGCCCTCACCGTCGCCGGCATCAGGCATCTGCAGGGCCTCGGGCTCCGTGCGGTGATGCTGTACGTCGACGCCGACAACGTCCCGGCCCTCTCGCTCTACCGCCGCCTCGGCTTCACCCGCTGGGACGTCGATGTCATGTACGCCCCGCTCCCCCGCGGCTGACCCGAGCCCGTTCCGGCCCGCGGACGGGCGTCGCCCAGCCCGGGACCCCCGGGCCCGTACGGGCCGAAATCTGGGGTCATCGGGCCGTATTGCTTGTAAGGTTGAGGCTACATCGCGCCAGCATTGAGGAGACACCATGCCACGGGACACTGCCCGGACATCAACATCCGAACACGCTAGTCCGGATAAGGGGGCGCGCCCGGTACGGGCCCGCTTTGGTTCCTCCGAAGTTCCGGCCTCACGCGCCACGCAGGACCGCATCGACATACCCGAGTTCGCGCCGAACCTGGAACCGGAAGGCGACATCAGCCCGGACCGGTTCCTGGACCGCGAACTCAGCTGGCTGGCCTTCAACGCCCGCGTTCTGGAACTGGCCGAGGACCCCAGCCTGTACCTGCTGGAGCGGGTCGCATTCCTGTCCATCTTCGCCTCCAACCTGGACGAGTTCTTCATGGTCCGGGTGGCCGGGCTGAAGCGGCGGATCGCCACGGGCCTCGCGGTCCCCTCCCCCGCCGGGCTGAGCCCCGTGCAGGTGCTGGAGCAGATCGGCGAGGAAGCCCACCGGCTCCAGGAGCGCCACGCCCGCGTCTACGCCGAGCAGATCCGCCCGGCCCTGGCCTACGAGCACATCCACCTCATGCACTGGGAGGAACTCGACTCGCAGGCCAAGGACCAGCTCAGCGCCATGTTCGCGGAGAAGGTCTTCCCGATCCTGACCCCGCTGGCGGTGGACCCGGCCCACCCCTTCCCCTACATTTCCGGGCTCTCCCTGAACCTGGCCGTGGTGGTCCGCAACCCGGTCAGCGACAAGGAACTCTTCGCCCGCGTCAAGGTCCCCGACCAGCTGCCCCGCCTGATCTCGATCGACGGCGCCCGCGCCGGCTCCGTCCCGGGCCGCGTGGCACGGTTCATCGCCCTCGAGGAGGTCATCGCCGTACACCTGGACCAACTGTTCGCCGGCATGGAGGTCCTGGAGCACCACACCTTCCGCGTGACCCGCAACGAGGACGTCGAGGTTGAAGAGGACGACGCCGAGAACCTGCTGCAGGCGCTGGAGAAGGAACTCCTGCGCCGCCGGTTCGGCCCTCCCGTCCGGCTCGAGGTCACCAACGACATCAACCCGAACATCCGGGCCCTGCTGATCCGCGAACTCGGCGTCGAGGAATCCGAGGTCTACTCGGTGCCGGCACCACTGGACCTGCGCGGGCTGTCCGTGATTTCCGGGATCGACCGGGCGGACCTGCATTACCCGAAGCACGTCCCGCACACCTCGCGGCACCTCAATGAATCCGAGACGGCCAAGGCGGCCAACGTTTTCGCCGCCATGCGGCGCCGGGACATCCTTCTGCACCACCCGTATGATTCCTTCTCCACGTCCGTCCAGGCGTTCCTGGAACAGGCGGCCGCGGACCCGAAGGTCCAGGCCATCAAGCAGACCCTGTACCGCACGTCCGGGGACTCCCCCATTGTCGATGCGCTGATCGACGCCGCCGAAGCCGGCAAGCAGGTTCTGGCCCTCGTGGAGATCAAGGCCCGCTTCGATGAGCAGGCCAACATCTCCTGGGCCCGGAAACTGGAACAGGCCGGCGTCCATGTGGTGTACGGCATCGTCGGCCTGAAGACCCACTGCAAGCTTTCCCTGGTGGTCCGCCAGGAAGTGGACGGCCTGCGCCGCTACTGCCACATCGGCACCGGCAACTACCACCCGCGCACGGCCCGCTACTACGAGGACCTCGGCCTGCTCACCGCCAACGAGCAGGTGGGCGAAGACCTTTCGAAGCTGTTCAACCAGCTGTCCGGCTATGCGCCGAAGTCCACGTTCAAGCGGCTGCTCGTGGCACCGCGCTCGGTCCGGTCGGGCCTGATTGACAGGATCGAAACCGAGATCAGGAACGCCAGGGCCGGCATCCCCGCCCGGGTCCAGATCAAGGTCAATTCGATGGTGGACGAGACCATCATCGACGCCCTGTACCGGGCGTCCCAGGCCGGGGTGCAGGTGGACGTCATTGTCCGCGGCATCTGCTCCCTGCGGCCCGGCGTTCCCGGCCTGAGCGAGAACATCACGGTCCGCTCCGTGCTGGGCCGGTTCCTGGAGCACTCGCGCGTCTTCGCCTTCGCCAATGGCGGCGACCCGGTGGTGTACATCGGCTCGGCGGACATGATGCACCGGAACCTGGACCGCCGGGTGGAGGCCCTCGTGCAGCTCTCGGCCGGCGCGGACACGAGCTACGTCCTGGACCTGCTCAACCGCTACATGGATCCCGAAACCGCCAGCTGGCACTTGGACAACCAGGGCGTATGGACCCGGCACCACCTCGCAGAAGACGGTCGCCACCTCGACGACGTCCAGTCCTGGCTGCTGGCTTCCCGCTCGCGTCAACGTTCGACCAGCCTGCGGTAGGGTCCGTGAGCGTGAGCAGCGATTCACTGGTTGCGGACCAGACCGACCATCCCGGCGAAGAAGTTGCCGTCACGGCCGCTGGCGCCATCCCCTGGCGCCTCAACTCGGCCAACAAGGACGAGCTTGAGGTCCTGCTGATTCACCGGCCGCGGTATGACGACTGGTCCTGGCCGAAAGGCAAAATCGACCCCGGCGAGACCATCCCGGAATGCGCCGTACGCGAGGTCGAGGAGGAGATCGGGCTCGCCGCTCCGCTCGGCATCCCGCTGCCGCCCATCCACTACCATGTGGCCGCCGGGCTGAAGGTGGTCCACTACTGGGCGGTCGACGTCGACGGCGCCGCGCTGCTGCCGGATGGCAGGGAAGTGGACAGCGTCATGTGGTGCGCGCCCGAGAAGGCCGCCCGCCTGCTGAGCAACCCGGGCGACGTCGAACCGCTGCAGCACCTCGCGGACGCCCACGCCCGCGGGGAACTGGAGACCTGGCCGCTGCTGGTGGTCCGCCATGCCAAGGCCAAGCCCCGCTCCTCCTGGACCAAGGCTGAAGGGGACCGCCCGCTCGCCGCCACCGGCATCCGGCAGGCGCAGGCCGTGGGACGGCTTTTGAGAGCCTGGAAGCCTGTCCGGATCGTCTCGAGCCCGTGGCTGCGGTGCGTGGCCACCATCGCGCCCTACGCCAAGGCGGCCGAGGTCAAAGTGAAGCTCAACGAGTCCCTCACCGAGCACCGACACAACCGCAGCCCGCACAAGACGGCCGCCGTCGTTGAGGGCTTGTTCGACAAGCAGCGGGCCGTGGCCCTCTGTACGCACCGGCCGGCGCTGCCGACCGTCCTGAAGCAACTCGCAAAACACATGAGCGCCCGCCTCCGGGACGAGCTTCCCGACTCGGACCCGTTCCTGGCCCCGGGCGAGATGATCGTGTGCCACGTGGCGCGCGGAGGCAAGAAGAAAGTGGTGGCCGTGGAGCGGTTCAGGCCGTTCGACGACTGAGATCCTTGACCCCCCGGGGGCTCACAGCCTAGTTTGTATCAATAGCTTGATACATAGCTGCTGAATCTTGGGGGATTTCATGCCGGTCCAGTTCTACCTTCCGCCGATGCTACTGCTCGGACCGGCAATCGCGGCGCTGCTTGTCTACGCCGTGCTTCGGTGGGTGATCTGGGCCCCCGGGACCGGGACTTCGCCGCAGACCGTGGCGCAGCACGGACTGTGGGTGGGCGTGATCGGCTGGCTGGCGAGCTCCCTCCAGGGAGCCGTGACTTTGGGCATCATCCCGGCCAATCCATCCGCGGCCACCGCAGTGGTAAGCGCCGGGTCGATCGTCCCGGCCCTGGGATGGCCGGTCCTGGGCTGCCTGACCGTGCATGCCCTGGGCCAGATCACTTATCCGGGGCCGCGGCGAATGCGGCGGCAGGCCGTGCTGTCCGCACGGCGCATCAGAGACTTCATGCCACGCAGGCTGGCGTTCACCACGGCAGCCATCTTCCTCTCGGCTGCCGCCGCCATCGTACGGGCCGGCACACTGCCCGGATTCGCGGCGGTGGCTCCCACCACGGTCAGCGACGGCCAATATAACGTCGAAAACGGCAACAACTATTACAACGGCGGCGGCGACGGGCGTATCCCGGGGCCGGAGGTGGCCGGCTGGCTCGGAGGCGCCCTGCTGGTGTTGGGCGGAGGGACGTGGCTGGTTTTGTGGATGGTCTCCCGCCGCCGTCAACTGGAGTCCCTCGACGCCGCCGACAATGCCGTATTGCGGACCATCGCAATGAACCGGCTGCTGCGCACGGTATCCACGGTGGCTGCCGGGCTGGCGGCCATCGCGGGGAACTTCGCGGCCCTGCCGAATCCCTCCCAAGAAAGGTCGTCTTGGATGAATCCGGCAGGCCTTGCGTGCACCGTGGTCCTGCTCGTCATGTGGCAGTGGCGGCCGCCCCGCCTTGCCTCCGCCGGACTGGGCACCCGGAACCGGCCCGAAGCCGGCCTCACCGGGCCCCAGCACCCGGCGGCGCGACTGGTCTCCGCGCTCGGAGCGCTTCTGGGCCTGGCTGCAGCCGTGCCCCTGCTGGCCGGCGTCTTCCTCGCACCTGCTCTCATGGGTGCCGCCAGCTACGGACTTGCGGGATTCGTGGCTCTGATGACCACCTCAGTCCTGCTTGCCATCGCCGGAGGTGAGCTGGTGCTGCAGCGCAATTACGGAACGCGGAACGCGCCGCGCACCTGGCCCCGCCAGCCAGTGAGCCCCGCCCTGCTGACCACGGCGGTCCTGGCGCTGCTGGTCTTCCTGCTGGCCCTCGTGCTCACCGCCGCGGGGCAGGCCCTGCTGGCCGAGGAGCCCGGCTGGGCTCCTGCCGCACTGTTCGCGGCCGGCACGGCAGCCATGGCGCTGCCGGCGTTCCTGACCGCCCGGCTCCGCCGGTCCGTACCCGACCTTCCCGCCGGCATGGACGCGGCGCTGCGTGCCATCACCGTCCACCGGACCGTACGGACCCTCGCGGCCAGTGTCACGGCCCAGGCCGCAATACTGCTGCTGACCCGGAGCACAGCGTGGGCGGCGGTGTTCGGTCCCGACGCCTTTGGAGATGCAGTCGATCCGGCCGCCGGGTCGTGGTGGCCCGCGACCCTGGCGGGCTCTGTGCTGGGCGCCGCGGCCGTGGTCATCGCCGTCATCCCGGTCCGGATGCTGGCCCGGCCCCGGACCACTCCGGCTCCGCGGCCGGAGAAGGAACCTGCCGAGTGACAGCGGGAATCTCCGTCAACTTGCGCTCGGCTACACCGCCGTACGCCCAGATCCGGGCGCAGATCGCTGCCCTCATTACAGCCGGCACGCTGGCACCGGGAGCCCGGCTACCGACAGTCCGCAGCCTGGCGGCGGACCTGGGCATCGCGGCCGGAACAGTCGCCCGGGCCTACAGGGAGCTCGAACTGGCAGGGCTGACCGAAACCCGGCGACGTAACGGCACCGTGGTGGCGGCGACGCCTGCCCTGCATGCCGCTGCGGGGGTGCAGGTGGCCGCGGGCGCGGAGGTGATCGCCGCCGTCGACCGCTACATTGCGCAAGGCCGCGGGGCCGGGCTTGACGACGCCGCCCTGTTGACGATCCTTCGGGCGAGGCTGGGCCGGTCATACGGGTAAGGAAAGCCGGTGACTCAGTAGACTGGAACCGTGAGCATCCCTACGCCCTATGAAGACCTGCTGCGTGACGTCCTCGAGCACGGCACGCACAAATCGGACCGTACCGGAACCGGCACGCTGAGCGTATTTGGCCGCCAACTGCGCTTTGACCTGAGCAAGAACTTCCCGCTCATCACCACCAAACGGGTGCACTTCAAGTCCGTGGCCGTGGAGCTGCTGTGGTTCCTGCGCGGCGACACCAACGTCAAATGGATGCAGGACCAGGGCGTGACGATCTGGAACGAGTGGGCGGACGCCGAGGGCGAACTCGGTCCCGTGTACGGGGTCCAGTGGCGGTCCTGGCCCACGCCCGACGGGGGCCACATCGACCAGATCGCCGAACTCGTGGAGAACCTCAAGTCCAACCCGGACTCGCGCCGCCACATCGTCTCGGCGTGGAACGTGTCCGAACTCAAGGACATGGCCTTGCCCCCTTGCCACGCGTTTTTCCAGTTCTACGTGGCCGACGGCAAGCTCTCCTGCCAGTTGTACCAGCGCTCCGCTGACACGTTCTTGGGCGTGCCGTTCAACATCGCCTCCTACGCGCTGCTGACCTGCATGCTGGCGCAGCAGACCGGCCTGGAGCCGGGCGAATTCGTCTGGACCGGCGGGGACGTGCACATCTATGACAACCACATGGACCAGGTCCTCAAACAGCTCGCCCGCGAGCCCTATGACTACCCCCAGCTGAAAATCATCCGCAAGCCGGACTCCATCTTCGACTACACCCTCGAGGACTTCGAAGTGGTCGGATACCAGCACCACCCGACGATTAAGGCGCCGATAGCCGTATGAGCAAAGACAGCACCCCGGGCGGGCAGCCCGGCGATTTCACTGAGCAACTCCGGGCGTCCACCACCGGGGTCGGGCTGGTCTGGGCGCAGACCACCGCAGGCGTGATCGGCAAGGACGGCGACATGCCGTGGCACCTTCCCGAGGACATGCTGCACTTCACCCGGCTGACCAAAGGGCATCCTGTGGTCATGGGGCGCAAAACCTGGCTTTCCTTTCCGGACAAGTACCGTCCGCTGCCGGGACGCACCAATATTGTGGTCACCCGGCAGGAAGGTTGGGGTGAGACCGCCGAGGCGGCGGGTGCCCTGGCGGTGAAGTCGCTCGACGACGCGCTGTTGGAGTCCCAGTTCGCTCCCGGCCACGAGACGGTCTGGGTGCTGGGCGGCGGGGAAATTTTTGCCCAGACCGTGGACGTCGCAGACGTCGCGGTGGTGACGTTCATCGATTCCGAGACCGACGGCGACACCTACGCGCCCGAGCTCACCTACGAATGGAAGCTGACCGCCAGTGAGCCGGCCACCGGCTGGCTCACGTCCGCCAACGGAACGCGGTACCGGTTCACGCTGTGGCGCCGGACGGAGGCCAAATAATGCTGAGGAAACCCGAGACGCTTTTTGTCCTGGGCTACATGCTCCTGCCCTTGCTGGCGCTGCTCTCGGCCATCGTGGGGTTGACCATGATCCTGGGTGGCAACAAGATCCTCGGGCTGATTGTGCTGGTGGTGGTGACACAGGTCTTCACCTTCGGGGCGGTCTTCGCGTTGCGCCGGCGCAAAGCGGCGCTGCTGGAGGAGCCGCGCGCCGACTGACGGCCGGGCCGCAGGCGCGCGAAACAGCAGGCGTGACGTAACCGACTGCGCCCTGCCCCAGGTGTTGTCTAAAATGGGCGCATGACTACAGCAGCTACCCCGTCCGTCGGCCTGGTCGGTTGGCGCGGCATGGTCGGTTCCGTCCTGATGCAGCGCATGCAGGATGAGGGCGACTTCGCCAGCATCAACCCGGTCTTCTTCTCCACCTCGAACGCGGGCGGCGCTGCCCCGGCCATTGCCGGAGCCACCGCGGGCGACGCCGGCAAGCTCGAGGACGCGTATGACCTCGAAACGCTGGCCAAGCTGCCCATCATTGTCACCACCCAGGGCGGCGACTACACCAAGCAGGTGCACGGCGAGCTGCGCAGCCGCGGCTGGGACGGCCTCTGGATCGACGCCGCCTCCACCCTGCGCATGAACGACGACTCCATCATCGTGCTTGACCCCATCAACCGGGACGTCATCGACGCCGGCCTGTCCGGCGGGGTAAAGGACTACATCGGCGGCAACTGCACCGTGTCCTGCATGCTCATGGGCCTGGGCGGACTGTTCAAGAACAACCTGGTCGAGTGGGGCACCTCCATGACGTACCAGGCCGCGTCCGGCGGCGGGGCACGCCACATGCGTGAACTCCTGAACCAGTTCGGCACCCTCAACGCCGAGGTCAGCACCGAACTGAGCGACCCGGCGTCGGCCATCCTCGAGATCGACCGAAAGGTCCTGGCCCACCAGCGCACCGGAATCGACGCCACGCAGTTCGGCGTCCCGCTGGCCGGTTCCCTGATCCCCTGGATCGACGCGGACCTCGGCAACGGCCAGTCCAAGGAGGAATGGAAGGCCGGGGCCGAGACGAACAAGATCCTTGGCACCACCTCCGAGGACCGCGTCATCATGGACGGGCTGTGCGTCCGGATCGGCGCAATGCGCTCGCACTCCCAGGCCCTGACGCTGAAGCTCCGCGAGGACCTCTCGGTGGGCGACATCGAGAAGCT
Organism: Arthrobacter sp. NPDC058192; assembly: GCF_042883665.1. Classification (NCBI taxonomy): domain Bacteria; kingdom Bacillati; phylum Actinomycetota; class Actinomycetes; order Micrococcales; family Micrococcaceae; genus Arthrobacter; species Arthrobacter sp. NPDC058192. The sequence goes on from NZ_JBHVVJ010000016.1 coordinate 120,353, forward strand.
CCTGGACACCGACAACGAGTGGGCCCGCGTGGTGCCCAACACGAAGGAAGCCTCCATGGCCGAACTGACCCCGGTGGCCGCGTCCGGCACGCTGGAAATCCCGGTGGGCCGTATCCGCAAGCTCGAGATGGGCCCGGAGTACATCAGCGCGTTCACGGTCGGTGACCAGCTGCTGTGGGGTGCTGCCGAGCCGCTGCGACGCATGCTCCGCATCGCCACCGGAAACCTCTAGGGGTCACTGACTCACGTCAGGCACCAAGGAATCTGCGGTACTTCGCGGCCTGCAGCTCAAAGGACTTTTGAGCGGCAGGCCGCAGCCCGTTAACCGCGTCGAAGGGGTCCGGCGCGACGGCGGACGTTCTGCCAGTGCCCGCCCGCGCCCATGTGCCGATCACCTGACCGCCCGAGACGATGGTTTTCTTGAACACGCCGTTGCCGCCCGGGACGATCTTGTCGGCGTGCTCCGGCGGCAGCACGAGGGACCGGTCCGTGTAGCCCAGCAGGAACTCATCGAACCCCGGCAGGGCCAGCACGGTGCGCTGTCCGGGCACACCGTCCTCGAGCAGTCCGGCGGTGGCCGGCGACAGCCAGTAGGTGGCCCCTTCGAATTCCAGCCCAACGAGCTGGTCCTTTACCAGGGCCAAGGCGGTGCGGACCTCTGTCACCGGCGTGTTCGACCACCACGCGAAGTCGCGTTCCGTGGCCGGGCCGTGGCTGAGCATGTACCGCAACAGCAGTTCCGCGATGCCTTCGGCACGGTCCAGTTCGCGGGATTTCGGGATCCACTCGTCGAACGCCTTGATGAGCTGCTGGCTCCCCGCGAGCGGCCCCAAGACCAGCCAGGCCCGCTGGCACAGCATCCCCAGCAGGTGGATGCCGCGTTGGCCCGCCGTGGACTGGCCCGCAGCCTCAAAAGCTGCGAAAAGCTGCTGGCGCGTCGCCGATCCTCCACCTTGGACGAGCTCCAGGGCTGCCTCACGGCTTGCTTCCACGTCCCGGGCCTCAATCTCCAGCTCCCGGTGGCGTCCCGCCATGCCACGGATCAGCCGATCGGAGGTGATGGCCAGCATCCACTTCAAATCTTCGGGGGCCAGTACGTGCAGGGTTCCGCGCATGGGCCAGGAACGGACGATCTCCGCCCGATCCAGCGCCCCGCGGACATCGTCAACGCGGGCACCCGGAACGCGCTGGGCGACAGCCCAGAGAACGGCCTGAAGGTCCTGCGCCTGCATCGCCGTCATGGCGCGGACTGCTTCCGGGACGGTCTCAAAACCGGACCCCAGCAAACCCTGCGCGGTGAGCCGCAGCCTGCCCATGATCCCGGGACTGAGCCGGGTGCCCCTCACGTCTGTCATGGACCTATGGTATGACCCCAGCCGGTAGGACAGCGGCCGGCTGCCGGGCTGTTGCCCGGCAGTTCCCAGCCGCCGTCCAGCGGGCCTCTTTACCCTTGATGCATGACTATGAGTGAGGTGTGGCCGCTTCTGCGGCCCCTGTGCCGGAAGCTGGCCCTGCTGGGCTGGGCCTCCAGCGCCGCCGGCATGGCTGCCGGTCTCGCCGTCGCCATTGCCAGCGGCACCCGACTTTCGCCCATGATGAGTACGCTGCAGCTGGTGGCCGGCATGTCCATGGCCGTGTCCGTGTGCAGCTTCGTCATGGCAGCAGCCCTGCAGCCCCGTGGCCGGCTCCCGGAGGGCGCTAACGCCGGGGGTCTGGCGCCTCGGGGCCAGGAGTTTCAGCTGGACTCTGCCGGGGAATTTCCGGCCACTGTCCAGGCCTTCCTGCTCGGCGCACTTGCCTTTCTCGCCGGCGCCGTGGCGTTCGCGTGCGCCGGGCTGGTGCTTCAGAGCGGGCCCAGCACGCAGTCCGTGGCTTTCTGCCAGGTCTTCCTGCTCGGCGCCGCGGCCTCCGGTTTCACATTCATGCTCTTCAGCAAAGTGGTCCCCCGCCGCGCGGACCGGTAGGCGGCGGCTTCCGGCTAACGGCGCTTGGAGCGTTCGCGCTAGGAGAGTGCGACGCCGATCAGCAGCGGCTCCGGGTGCAGTTCGATCCCGAAACGCTCGACAACGCCGTGGCGCACCTCGCGGGCAACGGCCAGCATGTCCGCCGTGCTCGCCCCGCCACGGTTGGTGACGGCGAGCGTGTGCTTGGTGGAAAGCGATGCCCGGCCGCCCGAGACACTGTCCGGATCCAGGCCGAAGCCCTTGGCGAAGCCGGCCTGGTCAATCAGCCAGGCCGCCGAAAGCTTGGTCAGTCCGTCCGCGCCGCCGGGGTAGCGCGGCGCCTCCGTCGGCAGCAGCGCCGCGACTTCTTCGGGCACGATCGGGTTAGTGAAGAAGGAGCCCGTGGAGTACGTGTCGCGGTCGGACGCGTCCCAGACCATGCCCTTGGATCCCCGGAGCCGCAGCACTTCGCGGCGGACGTCGTTGGCGTAGGCCCGCTTGCCCTGTTCGACGCCGAGCGCCCGGGCGAGCTCGGCGTAGCGGATCGGGGCGCTCATCCGTCCGAGCGGGAGCTGGAATTCCACGGTGAGCACCACATAGCGCGGCGAGCCGTTGACGGTGGTCTGTTTGAGGATGGAGTCCCGGTAGCCGAACTTGAGTTCGGAATTCGTGAACGTCTGCACTGCGTTGCGTTCCCGGTCCCACGTGCGCACAGCGGCGATCGTCTGCGAGACGTCGGCGCCGTAGGCTCCGACGTTTTGCACCGGGGTGGCGCCCGTGGCGCCGGGGATCCCGGAAAGCGCCTCGACGCCGGACCAGGCATGCTTCACGGCGTGGTCAACGAAGGCGTCCCAGTTGTGCCCGGCCTGCACCACCACGGCGACGCCGCCGCAGGAGTCCTCGGCGTTGACCGTGAAGCCCTCCGAGGCGATCTTCAGGACGGTGCCGGGGAAACCGTCGTCGGAGACCAGCAGGTTGGAACCGCCGCCGATGATCAGCAACGGCTGGCCGGCCGCGTCCGCCGTGCGCACGGCGTCGATGATGTCGGCCTCGCTGCGGGCCTCAAGATAGCTGCCGGCGGGGCCGCCGACAGCGGAGGTGGTCAGGGCGGAGAGCAGAATCTGGGTCACCCAACCAGCCTAGCCGGGATCATGCCCTCACCTGATACCGGTCCCCACGGCAGCAGCAGCCGCTGGGAGTCTGCGCGCCACCGGGGAGAGCAGGAAGCTGGCGACGAGCATCACCATGACGGCGAGCAACGAGTGCAGGATGCCTACGTGTTCCGCCAGCAGGCCCAGCAGCGGCGGCCCGCAGAGGAAGGCGCCGTAGCCGATCGTGGACACCACGGACACCCGGGCAGCGGCCCTGACGGGATCGTCGGCAGCAGCGGACATGCCCACCGGGAACCCCAACGAGGCGCCGAGTCCCCAGATGGCGAGGGCGACGAAGGCCAGCCAGGGAACCGGGGCGAAGACGAACAATCCCAGGCCCAGGACCGCCAGTGCCGCGCACCAGCGCATCACCGGGACCCGGCCGAAACGGTCCAGGACCACGGTGCCGGCGAAGCGGCCCACGGTCATGAAGGTGACGAACAGGCCGTAGCCCGCCGCTCCGGCGGCGTCGGTCTGGCCGTGGCCGTCAGCCAGCGCCAGGGCTACCCAGTCACCCGCAGCCCCTTCGGCGAGGGCAAGCCCGAGCACCAGCACGCCCAGGAGCAGGGTCCGCCGGTCACGCCAGGCCTGCGCGATTTGTCGTTTGCTGTCCAACGGCTGCTCGGGGACCGCGTCCGTCTGCCGGACGACGGGGATGGGCCCGGTGGAGGGGTCCTCGAAGGTGTCCGTCCCGGATGCCGTGAAGGGGCGTTCCCCCTGGATCGGGGTGATGTCCGCACGGAACCAGGCCGCGGCCGTCGCCACCGAGCCGGCCACCAGTAGGCCGGCAGCCGCCAGGTGCCAAAAGACCGGGACGCCGGCACCGGCGGCCCAGGCACCCAGCCCGGCTCCCGCCACGGTGCCCAGGCTGAAGGAACCGTGCAGCCGGGGCATGATGTGCCTCCGGACGGCGCGTTCCACCGCGGCGCCTTCGACGTTGGACGCGGTGTTCCAGCTCGCGGTGCCCAGTCCGATGACGGCCAGTCCTGCGGCGACCGCCACCGGGTTGGCCAGCACGGAGGTGCCGAAGCCTGCCAGCAGGAGCCCGCACCCGACCATGATGCTGCCGATCCGGATGGTGCGCTTGGAGCCGAGCCGAAGCACGATCAGGCCTGAGGCGGACACCGACAGGAAGGACCCTGCCGTCATGCAGAGCAGGAGCAGCCCGACCGTGCCAGGCGTCAGGTCCAGGCCGTCACGGATCGCCGGCAGCCGGGACACCCACGTGGAGAACGCGATGCCGCTGGCGGCGTAGGCCACCACCACCGCGTTCCGCCAGTGTGTGATCTCCGCGGCCGGGGTGAAGACAGCGTTGGTCACAGCGGTTCGTTGAATTGCGGCGCCACGGGCTAGGCCAGCCGAACGACGGCCTGGGCCTTGACCAGGACTTTTTGCCCGGCGGCGGCGACCGTGAGGTCGATGCGGGCGGTGCCGGCGTCGGCGTCGAGCGCCCCGACGGCGCCGCTGACCTCGATCACGGCACCGGCGTCGGGCGTGCCTGTTGTGTCAGCCACGGGAACCGGTTTGGTGAAGCGGGTCTGGAAGTCCACGACGGCGGCCGGGTCGCCGGCCCAGTCGGTCACGAGCTGGACGGCGGCGCCCATGGTGAACATGCCGTGGGCGATCACGCCCGGCAGGCCCACGCCCGTGGCGAAGGCCTCGTTCCAGTGGATCGGGTTGAAGTCGCCGGAGGCGCCGGCGTACTTGACGAGGTCGGCGCGGCTGACGGCGATGCTGCGGCTGCCGATGTCCTGGCCGACCGTGAGATCCGCGAACTTGGGAGCAATAGATGCAGTGTTCATGGCTACTGTCCCTCTCCGCGGACCAGGATGGACGAGGTGGTGGTGGCGACGGGCTCGCGGGCGCCGGCGGCGTCACCGGCAGCGCCGGTGACATCGCTGCCAAGCGCGAAGATTTCGGAGCGGGTGGTGATCATGGCTCCCCCGCCCATGGCGCGGACGCCGTCGACGTGCAGCTCGGCGACCAGCCGGTCACCCGCGACGATGGGGCGGTGGTGGGTGAACCGCTGGTCGGCGTGGACCACGCGGGAGAAGTCGATGCCGGATTCCGGATCCTCGATCAGCTGCGCGTCGGCGCGCTGGGCCACGATGATGGCGAAGGTCGGCGGCGCGACGAGGTCACGGTGGCCCAGCGCCCTGGCGGCGGTGACGTCGAAGTGGGCGGGGTGGGTGGCCTGGACCGCGCGCGCGAACTCGCGGATCTTCTCGCGACCGACGTCATACACCTCTGCGGCAGGGTAGCTGCGCCCCTGCAGATCCGGATTGATAGTCATGGTTCCACCCTATCGCCACGCCCGCGGCCGCCCGGTTTCGTGACAGGGCTGCGCAGTCCGGTTGCTAGCGTTTGAGGTTCTTACGGACGGCCTGGCCGCGGACCACAAGACCTACAATGTGCAGAATCAGGCCCAGCCCTATCACTGGCAGTGAGGCCAGGGCCAGGGCCTGGTTGCCGGTGCTGTTGCCCACCACGTTGAGGATGATGCCGACGGCGATCAGGCCCATGGCGCTGAAGACGATCGCTTTGTAGGTGGTTGACGCGGTGGCCCAGAATTCGTTCAGCACCGTGCCAGTCTACCGGGGCGCGCCGCGGGTAATTTTCGCGTCACGGTCAAGACCGGCGTCAGAACAACAGCTCCTGCACCGCCGGGACGTCCGAGCCGTGGTCACCGAATTCGATCACCCGTGCCTTGAGGTGCCCGAGGTTCACCACGAATTCCAGTCCGCTGGCGTCCAGCGCCGCGAGCGCAACGCTGCCGCTCAGCGAGTCGATCCGGAAGCCGTGGGCTCCGCTGCCCAGGTCGTGGGGGTAGGCATGCCGGGCGGCCTGTGTGCAGGCGCCGGCCGAGAGCGCCGGCCGGATCCACCGCTCGTCCACGACTTTGAACCCCTCACCGCCGGTGCGGGAAAGCAGGGCCCGGGACTCCCCCGCCAGCCGGCCGTTGAGTGCGTCGAGTTCCGCGGCGGCTGCCGGCGACACGAGCGCTGCCGCCTTGGCGGCGGAGCGGACCTGCTGCGGCACGCCGGCGTCGCGCGTGATCATGTCCTCAAGGATCCGGACCACGCGGCCGTCGTCGGCGTGCGCGATGTAGCGGGCGACGACGGCGCCCTGCTCGGCGAGCCGGTTCCATTTGCGCAGGTGGGAAGCGGTTCCCACTTTGCAGGCTCCGCCGGCGAACGTGGCGATGTAGAGCCAGTGCGGCTGCATCAGGTAGGCCCGCAGGCCCGGCGGGACCCGGCCGCTGCGGTGGAAGTCATGGATGAGCCTAGAGTCGTCGAGCACGAAGCACCGCTCGCACTGGCTGCCCTTCACGGCCGGCCCCCGCGTCGGGCACACGACGTGGTCCCGGTCCGCGGGCCCGTGCACCTTGTGGTGCCCGAGGCAGGACTTCCCCTCGCCATTGATCCTGAAACCGAGCCGGGTTCCGGCGTCGAGGGTCAGGTCGGTGAAATTGCCGCCAGGGTCCTGGACACGCAGCACCGGGGGGAGGCCGCCGTCGGGCTGCCCGGGAACCGGCGCGGGGCCATCCCAAAAGACCCCGTGGACCAGATAACGGGTTCCGGTCACGGGGTCTCCTGGGTTGGTACGGGTGGGCTACAGCGCCGGCTGCACGCCAAAGGCTACGGCGAGCTTCATGATCTTCTCGGCGCGGCCCAGGCGGGGAAGGTCCGAGCCGTCACGGATGACGCGGCCGCTGGCTTCGAAGTCGGCCATGAAGTCCGTGGCCCAGGCGACGTCGGACGGGGTGGGGCTGATGACTTCGTTGATCACCGGGGTCTGGTCGATCGCCAGGCAGAGCTTGCCGGTCATGCCCATCATCACGGTGATGCCGGTCTGTTCGCGCAGGATCGGGTGGCTGGTCCCGACGGTCGGGCCGTCGATCGGGCCCGGCAGGTTGCCGACGCGGCTGGCGACCACGAGCTTGGCCCGCGGGTAGGCCATGGCTTCGGCGGTGGCGGCCATGCCGGTGTCGCGGCGGAAGTCGCCGGAGCCGAAGGCCAGGCGGAAGGCGCCCTGGGCCTTGGCGATGTTGTTGGCTTCCTCAATGCCGACGGCGGACTCCACGAGCGGGATGACCGGGGTCTTGCCGTCCATCCGGTGGAAGCTCTCCGTGACCTGGTCGGCCGATTCGGTCTTGGCCAGCATGACGCCGAGCAGTCCGGGAGTGCCGCGCAGCCCGGCGAGGTCGTCGGCCCAGAAGGGGCTGGTGGCGTCGTTGATCCGCACCCAGGCCTGGCCGCCAGAGGCCAGCCAGTTCACGACGTTCTCGCGGGCGGCGTCCTTCTGCGAGGGGTCCACGGCATCCTCGATGTCCAGAATGATCGAGTCGGCGCGCGACACAGCGGAGACGTCAAAAAGCTCGGGCTTCATGGCGTTGACCAAAAGCCACGAACGGGCGATTTCGGCGGGGATGTTACGTTCGGGCCGGACAGTCTCGACGGCGGCGGAGATAGAGGTCATACCTCTACCGTATCCGCCCGGGGCGCCCAAACGCTAAGCAGCAGCTGTCTGCCCGGCGAACAATACGGCGAACAATACGACCAAAATCCGGCAGGCCGCCCTCCCCGTTCCAACCGGGTCGCAGCGAAGGCCGTTCTGAGCGCTCAGACGGCCTTCGCTGCGGCCCGGTTGGGTTTGGCGGGTCAGGGGATGTTGCTGCCCCGCGCGGTGACCCAGAGCCTGTACCACTGGACGCGGGTCATCTCGGCTGCCACACGCGCTGCCCCGGCGCAGGCCCGGATCCGGCCCGGGTTGGCCGAACCGATCACGGGCGCAATCCGGGCCGGGTGCCGCATCAGCCATCCGAGGAGGACGGCCTCGACGGTGGTTCCCATCGCCGTCGCCATCTCGGCCACGAGCACGGCAGTGGCCGCTTCGGCCGGCGTCGGGCTTTCCGGCGGGGCTCCGCTGTAGTGGCCCCGGGCCAGCGCCCCGTAGGCCTGCAGGGTGATTCCCTGCCGGCCGCAGAACTCCACGGTCCCGTGCGGGAAGCTGTGGTCCAGCCCCTCCGCGTGGTTCACCAGCACGGTGCTTTCCAGCCAGGCCCGTTTCAGCAGGCTCATTTCCAGCTGGTTGGCGACCACCGGGGTGTCCAAGTGGTCCTGCAGCGCCTCGATCTGGGGGCCGGACATGTTGGACACACCAACCTGCCGCACTTTGCCTTCCCGCATCAGCTGCCCGACGGCGGATGCCACCTCCGCGGGGTCCGCCAAGGGGTCCGGGCGGTGCAGCATGAGGACATCGACATAGTCGGTCTTCAGCCGTTTCAGGCTGCCGTTGACCCGTTCGAGGATGCCGTCACGGCTCAGGTCGTAGTGCGTCTGGAGACCCTGCTCGCCCAGCCGGATGCCGCACTTGGTCTGGAGCCGGATCTTCTCCCGCAGCCCGGGCGTGACGGCGAGGACCTCGCCGAAGACTGCCTCGGACTTGCCGCTGCGGTAGATGTCCGCGTGGTCGAACAGGGTGATGCCCGCGCCCAGGGCAGCCTCGACGGCGGCGGCCGCCTCGTCCACCTCCGCGGACGAGTACGGCTCCGCCGACCAGCTTCCGCCCAGGCCCATGCAGCCGTAGATCAGCTCCTGGCCGGAGCTTGCCGACGGGGTGCCGGAGGGTTCCTGTGCCGTGGGGCTCACCGCAGCCAGACGGTCGTGTTCGCCGGCAGCAGTCCGCCGTCCAGCGGGCCGCTGCTGACCAGCACCTCGCCGGCCGGCAGCTGAACCGGGGCGTCACCGAAGTTGGTCACCGTCTGCCAGTTGCCGGGGCGCGTGAAGTGCAGGACGTCGGCGCTGCCGGAGTCCAGCCATTCGAGTTCTTCGGAGGTCTGCAGCTCGCGGCGGAGCGTCAGGGCCTTGCGGTACAGCTCCAGGGTGGAGCCCTCCACGCCGTCCTGGGCCGCCACCGCGTAGCGCTCGAACCAGGCCGGCTGCGGCAGGTGTGCGCCGCCGTCGCCGAAGCCGAACGAGGTGCCCGCCGGAGCCCAGGGCAGCGGGACGCGGCAGCCGTCGCGGCCGATCTCCACACCCTTGTTCCGGAAGAACGTGGGGTCCTGGCGCTCGGCGTCCGGGATCTCGGTGACTTCCTGCAGGCCCAACTCCTCGCCCTGGTACAGGTAGGCGGAGCCCGGCAGGGCCAGCATCAGCAAGGTCGCGGCGCGTGCCCGGCGCAGGCCGAGTTCGACGTCGAGTTCCTCGGCAGGGGCGCCGGCCAGCAGCCAGCCCTTGCCGTCCTGGCCCTGGGCGTGCTTGCCGCCGCCCCGGGGCAGCCCGTAGCGGGTAGCGTGGCGCACCACGTCGTGATTGGAGAAGACCCACGTGGAGGAGGCACCGGATTCGGTCGCCTCGGCGAGGTTCCGGGTGATGATTTCGCGGAACTCCGCGGCGTCGAAGTCGGCCTGCAGGAGGTCGAAGTTGAACGCCTGGCCCAGCCCCTCCGGGCTGGCGTAGCGGGCCCGGCGGGTGGCGTGCACCCAGGCCTCGGCGACGGCGGTGCGCGGCGGGTTGTACTCGTTGAACACCTCACGCCATTCGGCGTAGACCTCGTGGACTTCGTCGCGGTCCCAGAACGGGTGCGATCCGTCGGTGAAGCCGTCCGTGCCCGTGTTGGCAGCGCTCAGCTCCACCTTGGAGATGAGGGGTTCGGTGAGGTCCTTGGTCAGGGCGTGCGCCACATCGACCCGGAAGCCGTCCACGCCGCGGTCGGACCAGAAGCGGAGGGTCTTCAGGAAGTCGTCGCGGATCTCGCGGTTGGCCCAGTTCAGGTCCGGCTGTTCCTTGGCGAAGATGTGCATGTACCACTGGCCCGGCGTGCCGTCGGGCTCGGTGATGCGCTCCCAGGCGGGGCCGCCGAACACGGATTCCCAGTCCGCCGGCGGGATCTCGCCGTTCTCCCCCTGGCCGTCGCGGAAGATGTAGCGGTCGCGGGCGGCGGAGCCGCGCGGGGAGGCCAGCGCCTCCCGGAACCATTCGTGCCGGTTGGAGGAGTGGTTGGGGACGATGTCCGCGATGAGCTTGATGCCCGCGGCGTGCAGCGCGGCGGACATTTCGTCGAAGTCTTCCAGGGTGCCGAGCTTGGGGTCGACGTCGCGGTAGTCATCGACGTCGTAGCCACCATCGGCGAGCGCCGAAGGGTAGAACGGGGAGAGCCAGACGGCGTCAATGCCGAGCTGCTGCAGGTACGGCACCTTGGCCGTGATGCCCTTGATGTCGCCCAGGCCGTCCCCGTTGGAGTCGGAGAAGCTCCGCGGGTAGATCTGGTACACCGAGGCTTGGCGCCACCAGTTGGGGTCGGCAGCGAGGTCGGAACCGGACAGGGTTGCCAGCGTGGCGGTGTTGGGCAAGGGATGATCCTTCGGGGCTGGGAGAGGGCTTCTGGTAATTTAGATACAAGCTAAATCTATTGCCTGAACAATTATGTGTCCGTGGACAGAAGAGGTCAAGAAGTGATGCCGCACGCAGCCGCCGCCACCCCGCAGCTGCTGCGCCGCGTCAACGCCCAGGCCGTGCTGCGGCATCTGAGGGGTGCCGACGTCGCGACGGGCACCGAGCTGATGGCGCTGACCGGGCTGACCCGGGCCTCGGTGATCGCCGTCTGCGAGGACCTCATCGGCCGGGGCTGGATCGTGGAGCTGGAGCAGCCCCCGGCGAACGCTGACAAGGCCCGGAAGGGCCGCCCGGCCCGCCGGTTCGCCTACAACCCGGAGGCCGGCGTCGTACTGGGCCTCGACATTGGCGCCGCAACCACCACCGCTGCCGTGGCCGACCTCCGCGGCACCGTCATCGGCCGCTCCAGCGAGAGCTTCCGCGCCGCGGACATCCCCGCCCAGGAACGGATCGCCGTCGTCGACCTCGCGTGCCGCCAGGCTCTCGAGGCGGCAGGGACAGACCCGGGCAGGGTCCTGGCCGTAGGCGCCGGGATCGCCGCGCCGGTGGACCGGGAGGGCAACGTGCTCGTGACCCAGCGGTTCTGGAGCCTGTTCGACGTCGGGCTCCGCTCCGCGCTGAAGGAGCTGCACGGCTGGACGGTGCTCCTGGAGAACGACGCCAATCTGGCCGCCCTCGGTGAGCGCTGGCGCGGTTCCGGTGCGGGCGTGGACGATCTGGTGGTGCTCCTCGCCGGCGAACGCCTCGGCGCCGGGGTCATGGAATCCGGGCGGCTGCTCCATGGCCGCGGCGGGGCAGCCGGCGAGATGGGCTACCTGGACATGGTGGAGGGCGTCGGCTCCAGCGACGGCATCGCGGCCCTGGCGAGGCAGTGGTCCGCGGCAAACGGCGGACCATCGGCCGGCGGCGCAGCCAGCGCCCCGCGCGTGTTCGAGGACGCGGCGCACGGAGATGCGGCGGCGCTGGCGATCCTGGGCCGGATTTCGGAGCGCATGGCGCGCGTGATCGCCTCGATCGCGAGCCTGATCAACCCCGAGCAGGTGGTGATCGGCGGCGCCGTCGCCGAGTCCGCCGGTGTCCTCCTGCCGGAGATCGCGGCACTGCTCCCAAGCTTCACCGCGACGCCGCCCCGGGTGACGGCCTCCCCGCTGGGCGACGCGATCGTGACGGTCGGCGCGGTCCGGCACGCCCTGGACTACGTCGAGGCGAATGCGCTGGAACTCGAACTGACCGGCTGAGAGCCTGGCGGGTGCCCTAGTTTTTCAGCAGAGCGGTTGCTCAAGATTCGGCAACGATTGGATACGCAAGTCCAAAGTTTGGCGCAAGTTTCCCGTAATCGCGGCCTGCCGTCCGTAGACTGACCTCATTCTTTGGTCTCTTGCGGCCGTCCAGCTGACCCGTCGGCTGGACGGCCGTCTCATGAAAGATAAACGTGAACTCTTTACGGATGAAGACTGCGTTGTTAGCCGCGGTTGTCCTTGCCTTGGCTTCGGTCCCGGCTACCGGCACGGTGCCAGCCCACGCTGAGCAGTCGCCGACACCCGTCGCGACCGAAACCGCAACAGCTCCGGCAGCTCCGGCCGCCACGCCCACGCCCGCTCCCACTGCTGCCCCGGCTCCCACCGCGAAGGTCTCGCCGGCGCCGGCTCCCACTGCTGCCCCGGCTCCCACCGCGAAAACGGTCCAGCCGGCGCCAAGCCCCTCCGCCACCGCCAAGCTCAGCGCGCCGCTCACGACGGTTGAGTCGCTCCCGGTGGAAGGCTCCGACGAACCCTTCATTGCGCACACGTTCGAAAATCCGCCCCCGGTTGGGAAAAAGGGCGCACCTGCCGGCGCCGCCGCGACGGCCCGGACCACGGAGTCCTATTCGCTGACCCGCTCCGGCGACATCAAAGTACGCCTGGTCCTGGTCCAGTTGGCCGACAGGAAGGCAACCATCCCGCAGGCCGCCGCGCAGGCTTCCATCTCCACCAGCAGTAACTATTGGAAGACGATGTCCAACGGCCGTTTGTCGATGACCGTGACCAAGGTGGAGAGCCGTAGCAGCAAGGCCACCTCGACGCAGCGTTACCCGGACATGATGAACACCATTGCCGGAGAGCTCGGGTGGACCCCCAGCCCCAATACCGCTTTGGTGGTCTTTGTCTCCACGCCGACACTCTCCGACGGCGCGTATGGCGCCGGCTGGAGTTATCAGGGCACCAGCGGGCGGGTCATCATGCCGCTTCCGGCGACCTTGACCAACAGCGTCCTGACTCACGAGTTCGGGCACGTACTGGGCCTCATGCACGCAAACAGCCTTCAGTGCGGAAGCGGCGCGCAGGACGTCGCCACGAACTCGGACGGGACGTTCGCCGATTCCAGCTGCTACATCCGGGAATACGGCGACAGCCTGGATCTGATGGGCATCTCCCAGCGCAGCCAGCCCGCCATCAGCTCAACTCTTTGGGCCTATGGGGGATTTGGCCGCGGCGACGAAATCGTCGACGCCGGGATCCTCAACGGTCCGAAGAAATTCACCTTAGGGGCATGGGCGGGTACCGCGGCGAACCGGGCAGTGAAGTTTAGGGATCCCGTCAGCGGCGAAGTCTATTTCCTGGAGTTGCGGCTGCCGGTCAGTTATGACACCACCGAGGCTGTGGATCTGAACAGCGGCGTCAAAATTGTCCAGCAGCTGGGGGCCGGCTCGCTGGTTCTGCTGCCGGATTCCAGACCGTTCTCCGGTTATTACAACCCCCGCCAGACCTGGCAGGCGGGAGAGACCTTTACCACCCATGCCGGCACGCGGGTGAGCATTGATGCGATCACCTCCACCTCCGCAAGCGTGACGGTCGAGTCGCTACTCTCGATAGCCGGCAGAGCCATTGCCCCTGTCGCTGCCGCCACGCCCGCCCTCGGAAGCGCGGCGTCCGCCGTCGCATGCGGGCTCAAAGCCGGCGGATGCTACAGAAGTTTTCAGGGCGGTTCTGTGCACTGGACACCAAGCACCGGCGCAGTCGCCACGGTCGGTGCGATCCGTGCCTCCTGGGCAGCCTTGGGATACGAAAACGGCAAACTTGGATATCCGACCGGCGGTCAGCGCTGCGGTCTGGCTAGGAGCGGCTGCTACCAGACATTCCAGGGCGGCACGATCCACTGGTCACCCGCCACCGGGGCATTCGCCACCCTCGGCGCAATCCGCGCGGCCTGGGGCAGCGCGGGCTACGAGAACGGCAAGCTCGGCTACCCGGTGGCTAATGAGGTCTGCGGACTGGTTAACGGCGGCTGCTACCAGACATTCCAGGGCGGCACCATCCACTGGTCACCCGCCACCGGCGCCGTCGCCACCTGGGGCGGCATCCGCACCACGTGGGCGAGCCTGGGCTACGAAAAGGGAAAGCTCGGCTACCCGACGGGCAAGGAAACCTGCGGCCTGGTCAACGGCGGCTGCTACCAGACATTCCAGGGCGGCACCATCCACTGGTCCCCCGCCACCCACGCCTACGCCACCTGGGGTGCCATCCGCACCGCATGGGCAAGCCTGGGCTACGAGAACGGCAAACTGGGCTACCCGGCAGGCAAGGAAACCTGCGGCCTGGTCAACGGCGGCTGCTACCAGAAATTTCAAGGCGGCACCATCCACTGGTCGCCCGCCACCGGCGCCGTCGCCACCTGGGGCGGCATCCGCACCACGTGGGCGAGCCTGGGCTACGAGAAGGGAAAGCTCGGCTACCCCACCGGCAAGGAAACTTGCGGGCTGGTCAACGGCGGCTGTTACCAGACATTCCAGGGCGGCACCATCCATTGGTCGCCCGCCACCCACGCCTACGCCACCTGGGGCGCCATCCGCACCACGTGGGCAAGCCTGAGCTACGAAAAAGGCAAACTCGGCTACCCCACCGGCAAGGAAACCTGCGGCCTGATCAACGGCGGCTGCTACCAGAAATTCCAGGGCGGCTCCATCCACTGGTCGCCCGCCACCGGCGCCGTCGCCACCTGGGGCGGCATCCGTGCAACCTGGGGCGGCCTAGGGTACGAAAAGGGGCGGCTTGGCTATCCCACCGCAGCGGAAACCTGCGTCCCTGTCACCGGCGCATGCAGCCAGCAATTCCAGAACGGAACCATCACCTGGTCTGCAGCGCAGGGCAGCGTAGTACTCCCCTGATATGTGGTTCGCCCCGGTCAAGGGCGTGGAAAGCGGTCCCGGGCTGGGTAGTCCGGGACCGCTTCCGTATTAGCGGCCCGGACGGCATTGGTTTCGCAACGCGGTGATCACTCCGGCATGATCATCGTGCGCAGGTCCAGCTGGCGCAGCACACGGTCGGCCACCTCCGGGTCCATGCCCGGCTCGTTCCGGGCAGCCACGACCTCCTGGCGGGCGGCGTCAAGGGCGATGGTCTGGACGGCGATGGCGAGTTCGCGGCCGCGTTGACGTTTCTCCCCCGCGCTTTCATTCTTCAGGCTTCCGTCCAGCAGCTCAGCGTGCAGCCGGGTCATCTTTTCCTTCACCAGCGCCACCTTCTCCGCCGGCAACTCCCTCATGAGCTCGTGGTCTTTGAGCGCCGCGATCGCCGCCTGCTGCGCGCGGCGGGCCAGCACCCGGGCAGCGTCGCGCTCCTCCGAGCCGTCCTCGGACGCCTTCAGGACCCGCATGAGCCACGGCAGCGTCAGCCCAGGCAGCACCAGAGTTGCCAGCAGGACCGCGCACGCGATCACCAGCAACTGGCTCCGGGCCGGGAAAGGCGAGCCGTCCGCAATGGTCAGCGGAAGGGCCAGGGCCAGCGCCAGGGTGGCCAGACCCCGCATCCCGCACCAGGTCAGGATCAGCACATCCTTCGCTGACGTCGGGCGCAGCACGTCCTTCCTGGCCCGCGACAGGCCGGACATCATGGCCAGCCAGGCAAACCGGGCAGCGAAGACGAGCACGCAGACCACCGCGGCGCTTCCGACCATGCCAAACACGGCGCTGCCTTCGTCATGGATGACCTGCCGCACTTCCAGCCCCACGAGCCCGAACGCCAGCCCGGTGATCAGCAGTTCCACGACGTCCCAGAACGCCGTGCGGGTGACCCTTTCGGCGGCGTCCTGTGGCCGGGAGTGGCGCTGGATTTCCAAGGCGGTAACGACGACGGCGATCACCCCGGATGCGTGCACTTCCTCGGCCAGAATGTAGGCGGCGAACGGCACCACAAGTGTGACGGCGCTGCGGGCCACCATGGAGGACACGAGGCGGGTGATCAGACTCGTAAGCCAGCCCATGCCGATTCCCACCAGCACCGCCAGCGCGGCGCCCAGGACGAACTGGGGGACGACGTCGGAGGCGATCTTGGTGCCGGCCACGGCGGCAGCGACGGCCGCCTGGAAGATGACGATGGCTGCGGCGTCGTTGAAGAGTCCCTCGCTCTGCAGAACGTTGATGAGCCGCCGCGGCATGTGCACCCGGCTGGCGATCGAGTCCACGGCCACAGGGTCCGGCGGGGCCACCATGGCGCCCAGGGCGATCGCGGCCGGAATGCCGATGCCCGGGATCATGAGCCACGCCGCCCCGGCCACCACTGCGGTGGAAACCACGACGAGCGCGACTGCCAGCATGAGCAGGGTGCGCCAGCGGACCCTGAAGACGGCCCATGAGCTGCGCTGGGCCGTTGCGAAAAGCAGCGGCGGAAGGAAGATGGGCAGGATCAGCTCCGGCGGGATCTGGACCTCCGGAAAGCCCGGGATAAACGTCAGGCCCACCGCCAGCAGCAGCATCAGCACGGGGTAGGGCAGCCTGAGCCGGTCCCCCAGGCCCACCGCCGCAACTGTGGCCAGCAACAGCCCGACGATCAGTGCCAATTGGTCCATGTGTCTGCGCTCCCCCGAATGCGGCCGCGGGCATCCCTTCTGGACGCCCGGACGGCCCCCACTACCCTATCGGCAGGAGCACGCTCGCTATTCCACGGGACCGAGTGCTGCGGCGAGTGGCAGGGTGCCGTCCCGGAACTCGATGGTGCGCCCGATCGTGGCCGGCAGCCCGAGAACCGCTGCCGCCACCAAGGCGACGTTGGCGCGGGCGGTTTCCGTGCCGCCCGACGTGTCGGCAGGGTCGACGTCGATCATCCCGTTTCCGGCTCCCGACGTCAGCGTGCCCGGTCCCAGAAC
Organism: Arthrobacter sp. NPDC058192; assembly: GCF_042883665.1. Lineage (NCBI taxonomy): Bacteria > Bacillati > Actinomycetota > Actinomycetes > Micrococcales > Micrococcaceae > Arthrobacter > Arthrobacter sp. NPDC058192. The sequence goes on from NZ_JBHVVJ010000016.1 coordinate 136,964, forward strand.
GGTCCAGTCGAGCCCCGAGCCGCGCAGGTAGGCGTCCGCGGCGGCCTTGGCCTCGGCGTAGGCGAAGAAGCCGTTGTCAGCGGGGACCCCGTGCTCCGGCCCGGCCCCGAAATAGGAAACCATGACGTACCTTCGGACCCCCGCTTCGGCCGCGGCGTCCATGGAGCGGATCGCGGCGTCCCGGTCCACGGCGTAGGTCCGCTCGGGGTTCCCGCCGCCGGCCCCGGCAGACCATACGACGGCGTCGTGGTTCCGGAGCGCATCGGCGATCTGCGCCGTCGTCGCGTTCTCCACGTCCAGGACCGACGGCGTGGCGCCGGTGGCGGCGACGTCGGCCGCGTGGTCCGGGTTGCGGACGAGGGACGTGACCTCCTGCCCGTCCGCCACGAGGATCCTGGACAGTTCCAAGGCCACTTTGCCGTGGCCGCCGATGATTGCGATTCGCGTCATGGACCCATTCTGTCCCAACGGAGGAAGAACTGTTGCCCCATCGTCCAGAGGTTGGTGGTGGTCCAGTAGATCAGGACGCCGATGGGGAAAACAATGCCACCCAGGCCGAAGATGACCGGCAGGCTGTAGAGGAGCACCTTTTGTTGGGCCATGAACGGGCTCGGGGGGGCCTCTTCGGACATGTTCCTGGCCATGATCTGCTGTTGCGTGACGATCTGCGCGGCCGTCATGGCCAGAATCATGACAATGGACAGGACCCACACCGACAGCTGGCTGCCGCCGCTGCCATGGAGCAGGGACGCGGACAGCGGGGCGCCGAAAATCGTGGACTCGCCGAACTGCTGGACCTGTTCGGCGCTCATGGCACCGATGCCTTCGTTCTGGGCGGCTGCGGTGCTGATGCCGGAAAGCAGCTGGAACAGGGCGAAGAAAAAGGGGATCTGGATCAGCAGGGGCAGGCAGGCCGAGAACGGGTTGGTGCCGTGCTTCTTGTACAGGGCCATCTGCTCCTGCGCCATGGCCTGGCGGGACTCCTGGTCGGTCTTGCCCCTGTACTTGTCCTGCAGCTCCTTCAGGTCCGGCTGCAGCAACTGCATCCGACGCTGGGCGCTGACCTGTTTCAGGAACACGGGGATCAGGGCGGCGCGGATCACGAGCACCAGTCCGATGATGGACATCATCCAGGTCCGGCCGCTCGCCGCCGGCATGCCGATGCTGCTGAGGCCGTCGTGGAAGCCCACCATGATGGCGGAGACCAGCCATTTGAACGGGGCCATGACGGTTGCAAAGAAGTCCACTGGTATCCCCCATCCGTCAGGTGAGGCAAAGCTACGGTGAAACGAGCCGCTTGTCACGGGCCCGCGTTGACTCGTAGAAAACCTCCGCGTAGCCGGATACGTTGCCTCATTTGAAAACCTCCGCGTAACGGCGTGGTTGACGGTAGTGGCGCCGCGT